>JAZBPM010000286.1:0-2742 GCA_036351615.1 Desulfofustis sp. | reverse complement strand
TATTCTCCGGGCGGAAACAGCTACGATCGCGGCGGTCGCCATTGTTCAACACCGCCTGGGAGCGATATGATCGCCAGGGAGACCCCTACCTACGGCCCTGTTCCGACAGTGATCGGGCGGCCGTCCCGGCTGTCCGGGACACTCAGCGCGGCGGGATGATGGCCTCCAGGCTGGCCGTAGGTAACCAGCCGGAACGCCCCGTCTCGTCGGTGACCGATGTGAAGTCCCGGTGCTCGGCGTGCGTTGAGACCAGCCGGCCCTGCCGGATGGCGCCGACCGGGGCGGCGCCGGCAAACGGTGAAACGACGAGCTGCCCGTCAACCATCACAACCGAGCGTTGCCAGTGGTGCTGCCGAACTGCCGCCGCGGTCAGTCCGCCGACAAAGAGCAGTAGGCAGAGCAGGAGCATCATAACTTCGACGGCCCGTCGCGGCTTCTTTTGCAACGACAGCAGGGCAAAACCACAGTAAATAACGAGTCCGGCCAGGCTGACGAGCGACCACTGGGAGATGGTCAGCAGGGCGGTAACCTGCTCGCCCAGGGTCGGCTCGGGCGGAAAAATCCCGTAGTGTTTCCTCAGCAGGGCGAGATTCCCGGCGGCGTCAGCATCTCCGGGTGCCAGGTAGAGGCTGCGCAGGTAGGAGAGCGTTGCTGCACCGACATCGCCGAGCCGGGCATGGGCGTTGCCGATATTGTAGAGTAGCGAGGCCGACGGACGTTCACCGCCGAGCCGGTGGTAGCACTCGATCGCCCGGCCATAATCCGCCTGGTAGTAGAGTTTGTTGCAGCTGTCGAGATCGTTGGCAGCCAGGTCCCGCGCTGCAGATGGCATGGCGATTACAAGCAGGCAGGAGATAAGCAGCAGTAAACGCTTCATGACCACTCCCTGATGAAGGCGCGGAGGGCTTCGTGCAGATCTCGGCGCTGCTCCTCTGTCAACTGCGCCGCTCCGTAAGCATGCCGATCGGCCATCAGGAACAAGGAGCTGACCGGCGATTCGTCCCCGAGTCGGCTGCGAATATCGGCGGTGGTCAGCGCGTCGGCCCTGGTGTGCCAGCACAGGGCGAGAAAGGAGCGGACCGCCTGACGGGCACGCGACAGATAATCACCGCCTGGGGCCATTCCGGCCTGTTCGATCAGCGCCAGTGTTTCCCGCCGCAACCGTTCTTTCGCCCGGGCGTATTGCCGTTCCGGCCTGCGTTGCTGCAGCGTTCGGTGCAGACGAAGCGCACTGACACCACCAATCGCCGCCAGGACGGCAATGAGAGCGCTGATGAACCATGGTTGGTGGAAGAGCGGGACAAATGATCCGGTCGGTGACAGGGTCAATTTTGCCGGGGCCAGGTCGTCCAGGGGCGATTTCTCCCGAGCGACCGGAACCGGCAGTTGTGCCCCTGGCCGGACTCCGGTTGTTGCGGCGGTCTCCGCTCCGGCCGGGTTGGTGACGGCCAGGTCGACCGGGTCGGTGAACAGGGTCTGGTAACTGCGGCGCTGCGGGTCGAAAAAACTGAAAGCCACGGGGGGCAGGCGACGGACTGCCGGGTCGGTGACGACCACCGCCTGCTCGAAAATTTTTTTGCCTTGGTACGGGGTTTGCCCGGGTTTCAGCGTCGCTGTCGGGGGATACTCTTTCAGCCCTTCGCTACTGCTGAGGCGGGGTGCGGTGACCGTGTCGAAATTTCCGGTGCCGGCAATGGTCATCGTCAGCGTCAGCGGATCGCCGATTTCAAGACGATCCGGAGACGCTTGCAGGTCCAAAGTGAATGAGCCGACCGCGCCGGCAAATCCCTGCGGCCGGTTCTCGGCCGGCAGCGGCACGACGGTAAAGGAGAGGGGCGGGGCGGTAAGGGTCAGCGGGCGGTTTTCGTAACCGCCAAGCAGGTCGTCCAGCAGTGAATCGTCAAAGAGATTGGTGCCGAAACCGGGAAGGCGCTGCCGGCCTCGTACCGGTACGAGCAATGTCGCGTCGGCCTCGGCCGAGATCTCCTGGCTGCCTTCTTTGATCCCGGTCAACGTGCCATTCCAAGTAACTGCAGTGTACGGGGTTCCGTCAACCAGCTCCCGGTGCTGGTGCGGTTCGCGATCCGGAATATCGAGCAGGATGCCGTCGGCGCGCACGGTCGGCGGACCGCTGAGGTTGACTTTGACGCCCTGGCGGAAATAGGCGGTGATGGTGACCGGTACCACCTCATTGAGATAAGCCTGCTGTTTTTCCGGGATCAGTCTGATAAATGCCGTTCGCGGTTGGTCAGCGGCCTCATTGGCTCCCGTATCGGCGGACCCGGATGGCGGGGTTGCTGCGTCGGTGACGGTACAACTCAGCGGTTCGGTCTGGTGGACGGTGCCGTCGATGTTAACCGTGACCGGGCCAATGGTATAGGTTCCGGGGCGACTGCCGGTAACGAGATAGGTTTCGGTCAGCGAGGAGGTAATGGCGCCGTTGACCATCTGGAATTGCCGGCTCTGACCACGGTGGTGGAAGCTCAACCCGTCAATTTCCGGCAGTGTGATCTCGGCGGATTGTTGCCCCTCGATTCGGATTTGCAGTGTCGCCGCATCGTCGGTAGAAAAGTTTTCTGGCGTCAGCCGGGCGGAAACCTGGACTGTCGCATTGGCTGGAAGCGCGGTCAGCAGCAGAGCGACGACGAGCAACACTGCAGGCAGCAACCGGTGGCGTGCTGTCCGGTCATGGTGTGCAGAGCTCATATGCAAAAAACGTATACCTGCCATTACCAGTCGTTC
>JAZBPM010000285.1:0-8218 GCA_036351615.1 Desulfofustis sp. | reverse complement strand
GGGGCCAAGGCCCTTGACCACCTGCAATTGCAGGCTACGTTCGGGTATGCCCTCGATTCGACCGGCATCGATAAAATCATCATCGCCGCACCGGCTGCCAACAAGGTCAGGATCGACATCCACGGTACCGCCTCCCACGCCGGACTCAACCCCGAAGCCGGCGTCAACGCGCTGTTGATCGCCGCCCAGGCCATCACCAAACTGCGCATCGGCCGCATCGATGACGAATCAACAGCCAATATCGGGGTCATCGAAGGCGGCGTCGCCACCAACATCGTTCCGGAACACCTTTACCTGAAAGGCGAGGTACGCAGTCACTCGATGACCAAGCTGGATGCCTACACCGAGGAAATGCGGCGCCATTTCGCCGATACCGCGGCCGACTGGCCGATTCCCCCGGAATCTGCGGCCCGGCGACCCACCGTCACCTTCACGGTGGAATCGGACTATCCGGCCATGCGACTCGGCGAGACGGACCAGGTCCTCGAAACGGCGCGCACCGCCGCCCGCAAGCTGGATCGTCAACTCTCTTTTGTCATCGGCGGCGGCGGCAGTGACGCCAATGTCTTCAACAGCTTCGGCCTGGCCACCGCTATCCTGGCAACCGGCATGAACGAGGTGCACACGACCGACGAATGTCTCGACCTCAACGATATGGTCAGGTTGACCGAGTTGCTCTATGCCATCGTCACCGAATGAGGCTCGAGCTCTTTCGACGGTTCAGCTTTGTTGTTGAATTTGTGCCACGTTTGATTTAAACAGAGCCAATCAACCGAAGATCAAGGCACAAAGACGCTTGCTTCTTTGTGCCTTCCGTTTTTCCCGGTAGCGCTACCGGCGTTTCGATTGCCGATAGCGGTCTTCCGACCCGAACTGATTTTCGACTCCTCAACCAGTCGCAGACATCACATGAACAAGCAGATCCCAGCAGCCCCCTGGCCCACCGTCGATTCTCTCCGCCCCACTCACGAATGCGGAGTCTGCGGCATTTACGATCATCACGACGCGGCCAAGTTCGCCTATTTCGGGCTATACGCTCTGCA
This sequence comes from Desulfofustis sp., assembly GCA_036351615.1. Lineage (GTDB taxonomy): Bacteria > Desulfobacterota > Desulfobulbia > Desulfobulbales > Desulfocapsaceae > Desulfofustis. The sequence continues at coordinate 7,175 of JAZBPM010000285.1, read as the reverse complement.
GCACCGCGGCCAGGAAAGCGCCGGCATTGTCACTTCCAATGGCAAACAGGTCTATATTCACAAGAATATGGGGCTGGTCCCGGAAGTCTTTTCTGAAGAAATCCTGAGCAAGCTGGCCGGCGACATCGCCATCGGCCACGTCCGGTATTCGACTACCGGCGCCTCTACCATCATCAACACCCAGCCGCTGCTGGCGACGCATAAAGGCACTTCGCTGGCCGTTGCCCATAACGGTAACCTGGTCAACTCCGTCGAGTTGCGCCGGGAGCTGGAAATGCGCGGCTCGATCTTCCAGACCACCATGGACAGCGAGGTCGTCCTGCACCTGATGGCACACGCCTCGGACAACTCGTTCGAAGAGGCCCTGAAACAAACGCTGACCCAACTGAAGGGCGCCTTTTCCATGGTGATGATGAGCCAGGACGCCCTAATCGCCGTCCGCGACCCGAACGGCTTCCGTCCGCTCTGCCTCGGCAAACTGCCCAACGGCGGCTATATCGTCGCCTCCGAGACCTGCGCTCTGGATCTGGTCGAGGCCGTCTATATCCGCGATATCGCCCCGGGCGAAGTACTGATCTGCAAAGACGGCGCGCTGCACTCGATCTATCCGTGGCCGGCCAGGCGGAGCAGCTTCTGCATATTTGAAAGCGTCTACTTCGCACGGCCGGATTCGGACATCTTCGGCATCAATGTCTACCAGACACGCAAGCGTATGGGACAGATGCTGGCCCGCGAATGCCGTATCGACGGAGATTTCGTTATGCCCTTTCCCGACTCCGGCAACTACGCGGCCATCGGCTACTCACAGGAATCCGGACTGCCGCTGGAATTCGGTGTGATTCGAAACCATTACGTCGGCCGCACCTTTATCCAGCCGACCCAGTCGATGCGCGACTTCAACGTGCGCGTCAAGCTCAACCCGGTTCGCTCGTTTCTCACCGGCAAGCGGGTAATCATCATCGAGGATTCGATCATCAGGGGAACCACCGGCAAGAGTCGGGTTCGCTCGCTGCGCGATGCCGGGGCCAAAGAGGTGCATATGTTGGTCAGCTGCCCACCGACCCGGTATCCCTGCTTTTACGGCATTGATTTCCCGTCATGCAAGGAACTGATAGCATCAGGCAATGACGTTCAGGCCATCGCCGACTATCTCGGTCTCGACTCGCTCTACTATCTGAGCCTGGAAGGAATGGTCGCCGCCACCGGCATGACCATGCAGGATTTTTGTCTGGCCTGTTTCAACGCCAACTACCCGGTGCCGCCCGATCACAGTTTCCACAAAGACGCACTGGCCGGCTGCGGCAGTTGAGGGCCGGCTGGCTGTCACCAGCAGGAGGAAGGGAGATCAGATCCGGCAGACCACGCAGTTCTTGCCGGAATGCTTGGCGTCATACATCGCCTGGTCTGCCCGTTTCTGCATCACGGTAATATCTTCGAGAATACTGGCCGACTTGTCCCTGATACAGGAGACGATGCCGATCGACAGCGTCGTTCCGTCAAAATTGCTTTCGACAAACCTGAGCAGGATCCGCTGCACGATTTCGGTGGCCTGGGTAGCGGTTGTCTGCGGCAACAAGACGGCAAACTCGTCGCCACCGAGGCGAAAGCAGAGATCGACGCTGTCGCGGGTGCAGACCTTCATCGTATCGGCCAGGGATATCAGGACATTGTCACCTTCGTCGTGACCATGTGAATCATTGTATTCCTTGAAGTTATCGATATCGATAATGGCCAGAAACAACGAGTAGTTCTGTCGAAACGCCCGTTCGACTTCACGCGGGAAGCGCAGATTGAAGGCCCGGCGATTGAGCAGGGAGGTCAGCCCGTCGCACAGGGACAGGGCTTCCAGCTTGCGGATCATGTGCCGTTCACGCAAGGCCCTGGCCAGCTTTGCCTCGAGTTCGGCCTGATCGATCGGTTTTTTGATAAAATCGATAGCTCCAGCCCTGATGACATCGGCGTAACTGGCCTTCTCACTATAACCGGTGGCGATGATGACGTCCGTTTCGGAGTGATGACGAATGATGTACTTGAGCAGTTCGATACCGTCCATATTAGGCATCATCAGATCGGAAAGAACGATATCACATCTGGTTTTCTTTAATATTTCGGTGGCTTCAATGCCGTCAGCGGCGCACAGACAACGATACCCGAGCGATGATACCAAGACATTAAGTGTCTTCAGGACCAGGTCGTCGTCATCCACCACCAGGATTATCGCCGTGCCGTCGTCTCTCCAATCCATGTAATATCAACAGATACCAAATAGTTAGTCTTCCACCCCTGACAGCTATTGTAGCCGCCTTTAACGGCAATGTCCAACTACATTTTGGTAATCAATCACTTTCTTTGCTGCCGGCACCGCCAAGAAAACCTTGTTTTTTTGTGAACTATAAGTATAAAGAAGCTCTTACCACCGGTAACCAGTTGCCCCCTTCCATTCAGATCGCCTATAATAAAGGGTGTATTAAAACGGCACAGGCATGGCTCTTCAAGCCCGGTATGATCTCAGCAACAGCGGTATTGGCATGAACGCTTCACAACAGGATACAACCTTTCGTTTGCACCGGATCTTTGAGAGCGGCGCCACGCCCGATCCGATCGACGAAATTCTCACGTTGGTGGAGCTGATCAATCCATCCGTTAACCAGGAAACGGTGCTGGCCTTCCATCACGATATCCAGGATATCTTTTCCGGTTATTACCCGGGATTTCGAGAAAACGGCAATAAATACCACAACCTTCGCCATACCTTCGGCGTCGTCCTGGCAACTGTTCGACTCTTTCACGGCCTGACCCTGGAAGGGCATCGCTTCTCCGACGATATCATCATCAAAGGGTTGCTCAGCGCCTATTTCCACGACACCGGTCTGTTATTGCGTTCCTTTGATACTGCCGATACCGGCGCCGAGTTCACCCAGTACCACGAAGCCCGCTCCATCAGCTCCCTGTTCAAGTATCTTGAATCCTACAACTTCGACGACGCCATGCGTCTCGATTGCGCCTCGATGATTCGCTGCACCAATCTCGCCCTGGACATTGAATCGATCGAGTTCGGCTCCCCGGAAACCAAGTGCGCCGGGCAGATCCTCGGGACCGCCGATATTCTCGCCCAAATGGCGGATCGTTATTATCTGGAACAACTGCCGTTTCTCTTTCAGGAGCACCGGGCCGGCGGTCTCAATCACTACGACAGCGCCTTTGATCTGATGAACGATACCGCTCATTTTCATCAGGTCATCATCGAGCGGCTCCGCCGTGACTTGGGAAATGTTGCGCGGGCGATGCGGATTCATTTCCGGCATCGCTGGGATATCGACAGAGACTTATACGAAGAGAATATAGAAAGTAATATCAACTACCTGAGCACGGTTATCAAAGACTGCCAAAACCTGGAAAGCCTCTCGACTCACCTGCGGCGGCGACCTCCGTTCCGCAGCTGAGTCCGCCACACTGCCCCGTTCTCATTTTTCCCGCGGATCCCGACCGGTCTCGAACATCTCAAACAGGTCGTAAAAAAGCCTGGCCACCGCCCCGTAATGAGTAACCGCGCCTGACCCGGCATAGGCCCTGGTCAACTCCAAGGCCTTGGCAAAGCTCTCCTGACTGTCACTGTGTTGCGGATCTTTCAGCGCCTTGACCAGACGCTCGCCGATCAATTTGTCGCTTTTTTCCATTTTCATCGATGCCTCCCAGCTCTCTATTTTATGAAATCGGCGGGGCAGGTTTTAACCTGTCCCGCACTCACTTTCAAAACACATGGGAACCCTGAAAAATCGTCATTTCGCTCAATATCTTCGTTGCGCAATCAAATTTTATCATCGGAATATCGTGTATATGCCTGTGGTAAAATTTTCTTGCGCGCCTCGATCTTGAACGAAATTCCTGATTTCTCAAGCTCCCCACATAAAATCGCAAAAATGGGTATTTCTACCTATGGAAAGCCGTACGTCCTTCTGCTATCCTTGAGGCTCTTGCGTGCTTTTGCCATGCTGTCCACAACGCCGACTCGAGCCAAGCAATGCCCTTTTTTAAATGCAAACAATGTAACCACGTCGATATCCCGTCACGTTTCACCGAACGCGCCGGCAGGAACAATCTACCACCTGTTTGCCCGCGATGTTTCAACGACCAGGAAAACATCGTGACTATCGGCGACGAGGTCAGTTGCGTGGAGTGCATTTACCACAGCTGGGGGGCCGGTTCGTGCTGCCATCCGGAGAACAAGGCCGGAGCTGATTTCTGGAATCGACCGCAGACATTCTGTTATACATCACGCTTCGCCCGAGAAGCGGACGTCCGCCCATCATCGCCGGCACACACCGTTATCAACTTCATCAACAGCGGCCAGTCCCACTCCTGATAGGGGTGCCACATCTCCGTTACATCAATTCCAATCGATTGCAGGAATAGTCCGCTTTCTCCAGCGGATGATAGAATTTGACATAGAGATACAGCACCCTCTCGTTCCAATCGTGTCGACCGGCGCCGGCAATAACGCCAAAGCAGCGGCGGTGCGACCCATCCGGCAAATCAATGTCCGATGAAACCTGGCGCCCCAGCACCGTCGCCGGGTTCTCTTCATGGACAAGCGGCAACGAGAAGCAATAGCCGCCACGGGCGATATACTGAAGAGCACCCTGCACCGCATCAGCAATCGGCTCTCCGGAATCATCGACCAGTATCGACGCCGAACAGACTTCAAGATCGCTGCCGATGGGCGGCTGTGTGTCGTTGTCACTGATATTGATCAAGTATGGAACAACGTCATAATGATTGCAATAAAACCTGATCTTGTCGTCAAGGTCGGGATGTTTTGCGACCAGCACAGCAAACGCTTCCCGCTCGAGGATCCGCACCTGAAGTTCCGTCTGGGCAAGCAAAGAAACCGACCAGCTCACTCCTTGGACAAACCCCTCGGCACCGATCAAGTCTCCGGTCTGCAGACTGGTCAACAGGATTTCACTGTTTTCGTCAAAGTGCGTGATGCCGGCAAAACCGCTGTCGATAAAAAAGAGATCGGTTACCGCTTCACCCTGATGCACGATTTCCTCGTTGGCCTGATAGACGACCGGTTTCAGCAGGGCAAAAAAGTCACTGACCTCCTCGGTGCTCATTTGCTCATACAACTTGCTCCAGACCAGTAGATGATGATCCTGGCTTGAATAAAACGGCATCTCCTGGCCACCGGCTGCCGCATGACTGTCCTGTTTCGTCTCGGAAGTTGTGGTAATTTCCGATCCTGCCTCCATGTCATCGATTTCACTTTCGGAAAAGAGCCCAGCCAACCCATTCGACTCGTCATCGAACAAACCGAGCTCATCACCGGCCGGTGGCGCTTCGGCCAGTGATTCTTCGGTGCGTGCCGGAATACTAGTGTCGTTCTCCTCGGTGGTCGAAAAGTCGCCTTTCATCTTTATTTCGATGGCCTGGTAGGACGTGGCAGCGGCCCTGACGATTTTGTCGGCTTCGCCGAAACGGTTACGCCGCTCCCCGATCAATTCCTTGAGATCATCGAGTGCCCGTTGCGACGGGTAGAATTTGAGCTTGACGCAGAGTTTCAACAGCAGGTCGTGACGGACATGGCTGGCAATGGTGTGCCGCTGCTCCAACAGATCGAGAAAGGCATTGCCGATATCTTTGCCCTCAAACTGACCGAGTTGTACGATCAATTGCCCTTTCAACTCGTCATTGATATTCATCAGGGCTTGAATCAACCGCTTACGCATCAACTTACCACCCAGCGTCTCGATGCAATTAACCACCTGCTGCTGAACCCTGATATCGTTGTGGGTCAGGTACGGCTCGACGATCTCGAACAAACCGGGATCACCAAGCCGGGAGATGATCAGAATGATATTGCGGATGACGAACCAGGGCGGTTCGTCTTTCAGACACTTGACCAGTACCGGAATACCGATCTCGCCGACTTTCGGGATCAGATCAATGAGTGCGAAACGATCTTCCTTATTGTTGCTGTAGATCAGCTTCTGAACCAGGAACGTGGCAGAGAGACGCCCCAAGTGGACGAGCAGGCTCTCGGCCAGCGGCCGGCGGTCGTCATTCTCATCGAGATAGACGTTGACCAGTTTGTCGAGCAGATCCGGTTCAGCGAGATTCTCGTGGACCTTTGCCGTCATCCCCCGGATCAGATTGTTTTTGACGATCACCCCGGTGCTGATCTGATAGAGCACGATGATCAGGTTTTCAAGTTCGTGCCATTGCCCTGCATACAACATGCGCAGAACGATCTTCTGCAATTGCAGGCAGACGATCTCAAAACCGGCGATATACTCGGTTTCACACTTCAACCAGTCAACAAGAAGGCGTGCCAGTACTTCCCTGAACTCGTCAAAATCCTCTTCCAGGATAATCTCGGTGAATACCGAGAGCACCATCAGGGATCTCTCCCGGATCGTCACGTCATCCCAGCACAGGCTCTTGCCGAGTTTCTGCAGAATCCTGATCGCCCCGTCCTGGTCCTCGGTGATATATTTGTTGAGAATATAGGAAGCCAGGTTTTCGACAAGTTCGTCGTTGTGCAAAATGTCAAATTTGCCTTGCAAAAAAATCACCACGCCTTTCTCGACCCGGGCGGCCTCACGTTTTTTTTCCTGATCGGCAATAATTTCCTTGGCTTTTGCCAACGCTTGTGCCTGTCGTTCCCTATCTATCTCCATATGCCCCCCATGCAAGACCGGACCACCACCCTCGATCCGTCGACAAAACCGGCCGCTCTCCATGTTCGCTTGACGACCTTTTTCATTCTTCACTCCCGCTGTTTGTTAACAGTGCCCCGCCTGCCGGAGAAATACCATGTATCCGGCAAACTGATAACCTTTTTCTACACTTCCTTTTCTGCCGCTTGGTTTCAGTCTTTCTTTCAATATTTCAAAATAATAGTTAATATCAAAGAGAATCATATCTTTTCCAACCAGTGTTCAGCATACACTGTCATCTCGGAATTCGTGACTCGATGACCTCGCAGCAACAGGAAAGATATCTGGCCGACCCGACGACCATCAACGAATTTATGAATTCGCTGCAGCGGTTGTTCAAGATCGGCATCTATTACCCGAGCGGACACGCCACGCTCGACAAGGCAACCGAGCGTTTTCTGAGACTACTCAAGACAGTGGCGGGCGACCAGACGGAGATCACCATCTCCGAGCATG
>JAZBPM010000284.1:0-9743 GCA_036351615.1 Desulfofustis sp. | reverse complement strand
TTTGAAAAGGCAGGCTGGCTGATTAAGCCGGCAGCCAGGAATTAGTTCCCCAAGATCGACGATCCGGAACTCGATTGTTCGATCTGCCGTCCCCAGGAAATGTCACGCTACATCGAAGGAGGGATGCTTGATGCGGGCATTACCGGAAAAGACTGGACCGAGGAGAATGAGTCCGAGGCGGTGATCGTTGCCGACCTGATTTACTCGAAAGTCAGTAATAAACCGACCAGGTGGGTCATTGCCGTTGCCGGAGATTCAGACATCAAGTCGATCGAAGACTTGCAAGGCAAGCGGGTGGCTACCGAGTTGGTCAATGTTACCCGAAGATTCTTTGCGTCCCGTAATATCGCCGTCGATATCGAATTTTCCTGGGGAGCCACGGAGGCAAAAGTGGTTTCAGGACTTGCCGATGCAATCGTCGAGGTTACCGAAACGGAGAGCACCATTCGTGCCCACGGTCTGCGAATCATCCACGAGTTGATGGAGTCGAACACCCAGCTGATTGCCAACAAAGACGCCTGGAACGACCCGTGGAAGCGGCAGAAGATAGAAAATATCTCGTTGCTGCTCCAGGGGGCGCTGAGAGCCGATCGTATCGTCGGCCTGAAGATGAATGTGGAGAACACCAATCTCGATCAACTGGTCAACATCCTGCCCAGTCTCAATGCACCGACGATTGCGCCGTTGTACCAGTCGACATGGTTTTCCGTGGAAACCGTTGTTTCCGAAGATATCGTCCGGGATCTCATTCCCCGCCTGATTGCCAGGGGTGCCGAGGGAATTATCGAATATCCGCTCAACAAGGTCATTTGAAGCGATGGAATTCTTCGAGACCGAGTTCGTCGTCAGCGCCCATCGGCTCGACCAATTACCGCAGGATAATCTGCCTGAGATTGCTTTTGCCGGTCGCTCCAATGTCGGTAAGTCAAGCCTGCTCAACACCCTGCTTAACCGCAAGCAGCTGGTAAAAGTCAGTTCCCGGCCCGGCAAGACCACCGGACTCAACTATTTTCTCGTTGAAAAGGCTGCCTATTTCGTCGATTTGCCGGGTTACGGCTATGCCAAGGTCGGTAAAGATCTCCGCTCCCAGTGGGGCAAACTGATCACCTCCTACCTGCAGACCCGCAGTCAAATAGCCTGCGTCGTGGTCATCATGGATCTGCGGCACGGGGTTAAGCAGCTCGACAGCGAGCTGCTGGGTTGGCTGCGCCAGCATGGTGTCCCGTTTCTTACCGTCTATACGAAGGCCGACAAGCTTTCAGGAAACGAGCGGAGCAAAAACAGTAGTCTGCTCGATGCCGGACATGGTCTGCGACCGGACGAGAGAATTATCTTTTCCGCGACCAGCAGGCTCGGCCGTGAGCCACTTATTGAACGACTCCAGAACATTGCCGGCATTGTTAAGCCGTAAGGCACAACTTGCACATCGTTGCTGCTTGTCAGGGGTGTCGCCAATCGGCGAATCTGTGCTCAAATTGACGTCTGTTTCTGGTAAATTCTCTTGAACAGATCCGCTGAATGCATTAAGTTCCCAGTTCATCCGACGTATACTCATTCAGAGGAGAGATGAACCATGTCCCCATTTTCCCACCTTCCCTGCTGGACTATCATGAATTGTGCCGAAGACAAGGAATGCCCTGCCAAGCTGAACCCGCACAAGGATTGCTGGGAAGTGTTCAGTGAGGTCGACAGTACGGCCTTCAACATCTGCCAGGACTGTATCGTTTTTCTCTCCCGTCAGGAAGAATCGGTGTTGTCCCACCAGGAGATGGAACAGATCATGATGAGAAAGGGGATCGACATCTCGACGATGGCCTTTTCATATCGTGGCAGGATCGATCACTAAGCCGGATTTCCCCAGACACCTTCCCGGTACGTGACGTTATCCGCCGGTGTTGATATCAATCCGTGTCGCGCTTGAGTACGGAAAGAAACGCGCTTTGTGGAATTTCGACATTGCCGACGGTTTTCATCCGCTTTTTCCCCGCCTTCTGCTTTTCCAGCAGTTTCCGCTTTCTTGTAATATCGCCTCCATAACATTTGGCGGTCACGTCTTTGCGCAGGGCGGAGACATTGGTCCGGGCGATGATCGTTGTACCGATGGCCGCCTGAATGGCGATTTTGAACATCTGCCGCGGGATTTCTTCCTTGAGCTGCTCGCAGGCGCTCACTCCGCGCGCCCTGGCGTTCGAGCGGTGGACCAATTGCGAGAGGGCGTCGACGACCTCACCGTTGACCAGGATGTCGAGCTTTACCAGATCGCTTGAGCGGTAATCGAGCAGTTCATAATCGAAGGAACCATACCCCTGGGTGATGGATTTCAGGCGATCATAAAAGTCGTAAATGACTTCGCCGAGCGGCAGTTCACAGGTGAACTCGATACGGCCCGGCGTCGGGTAGTGATAGTTGGTATTTTCCCCGCGTCGTTCCATGCACAAATTCATCACCGCCCCCATATATCGTTCCGGAATCAGTATCGATGCCTTGATATACGGTTCTTCGGTCCGGGCTATCTTGGAAGGGTCGGGGAAATGGGCCGGATTGTCGACCATGATCTCGGTCTGATCGGTCAGCGTGAAACGATACCGGACCGACGGCACTGTCAGAATCAGGGAAATATCGAATTCCCGTTCGAGTCGTTCCTGTACGACTTCAAGATGCAGCAGACCGAGAAATCCGCAACGAAAGCCAAAGCCCAGGGCAGCCGAAGAGTCTTTCTGAAAGGAGAGGGCGGCATCGTTGAGTTGCAGTTTCTCCAGAGCTGCGACCAGATCTTCATAATCGTCGGCAGCAATCGGATAGAGCGAAGAAAAGACGACCGGCAAGACTTCACGGAAACCGGCGAGCGGAACAGCGCACGGCCTGTCCCGCAACGTGATCGTGTCGCCGGGTTTGGCGTCACCGACCGATTTGATGCCGGCCAGGATGTAGCCGACTTCACCGGCGCTCAATTGTTTGCACGGCTCCTTTCGCAGACGAAACAAGCCGACTTCTTCGACCCGATGAGATGCCCCGGTAGACATGAGGACAATCTGGTCCCCTTGCTTGACGCTACCGTTGATAATCCGACACGATATGACGGTGCCGCGGTAGGAATCGTACGTGGCATCAAAGATACGGGCCTGCAGCGGAGCGTCGATACTGCCCTTGGGCGGGGGCAGATGGGTGACGATGGCTTCCAAAATGTCGGCGACTCCGGTGCCGTTCTTGGCAGAGCACAATTGAATAAGGTCGGCGTCGAGTCCGAGATCCTCTTCGATCTGAAAGGTCACCCGTTCCGGTTCGGCCGAGGGTAAGTCAATCTTGTTGATCACCGGAATCACGACAAGGTCGTTCTCCATCGCCAGGTAGAGATTGGCCAGCGTCTGGGCCTCGACGCCCTGGGCCGCATCGACGAGCAGCAGGGCCCCTTCACAGGAGGCCAGAGCCCGAGAGACCTCATAGCTGAAGTCGACATGGCCCGGTGTGTCGACGAGATTCAGGGCGTAGGTGTTGCCGTCGCGTGCCGTGTAGGGCAGACAGATCGTCTGACTTTTTATCGTAATGCCTCGTTCCCGTTCGATATCCATTGTATCGAGCAGCTGGTCCTTAAATTCGCGGGCAGTCACCAGGTCGCACAGTTGGATCATGCGGTCGGCAAGGGTCGACTTTCCGTGATCAATATGGGCTATTATGCTGAAATTACGGATATGATTCATCATTGTCTACGAAAAGATAACTGGCTGGAAAAAGATTGGTCAGCGTTGAGGTTTTTGCAAACCAGGAGAGCCATTTGCAAAACAATCTTTTCGCCCAAACTCTGCGTTATGCTCAAAATTTTATCCTCGAAATATCATGTATATGCCTGCGGTAAAATTTTCCGCATGCCTTGATTTTGAACGAAAATCTAAGTTTTGCAAAAGGCTCAGGACTTCTATCATTAAAACTGAAAAATAAAAAATAAAATATTCTCTACCCGGTGGATGTGGTAGGATGGACTGTGGTGCAGGGGAGCCTAAACAAGACTGTGGACATAGCAATTGCACTTTTTCTCTGATGAAGTAAAATAACAGTTTTTTCAAGAAATGACTAGGGGTACCGTGGAGCCTCGAATAATAGTATGAGTAGAGACGACAACGCAACAACGGTGGATCTGGAGGAACACGAAAATCCGCTGATCTCTGTTCCCGATGATGAGAACCTGCCGGCGCTCAGCAACCCGGCCCTCCATCGCTATCTCCAGGAAATCAGCCAGTATGAGTTGTTATCCCGTGAAGAGACGGAAGAGCTGGCAATACGATTTCGAGAAACCGGCGACCCGAATGCCGCCTACCGGCTCGTTTCCTCGAATCTTCGGCTGGTTGTCAAAGTGGCCATGGATTTCCAGAAATACTGGATGCAAAATTTCATGGATCTCATCCAGGAAGGAAATGTCGGACTAGTCCAGGCCACAAAGAAATTCGATCCCTATCGAGGCGTTAAATTTTCTTATTACGCCGCTTATTGGATTAGGGCCTATGTGCTCAAATTCATAATGGATAATTGGCGTTTGGTGAAAATCGGTACGACCCAGGCTCAGCGAAAACTCTTTTTCAGTCTCAACAAAGAAAAGAAACTTCTCGAGGCACAAGGGTTTCAACCGGAACCCAAACTGCTTGCCGAACGGCTCAACGTCAAAGAAAAAGAAGTGGTGGAGATGAGCCAGCGGATGGACAGCTGGGATGTTTCCCTGGAAAGTCCGGTCAAAAACGATTCGGACGACGAGCAGAAAAGTTTTATTCCAAGCGACAACCCGAGCATCGAATCACGAATCGCCGGCCGGGAGATGAAGCAGCGGCTCCAGGAGTTGCTTGAGAAACTCAAGGAAAATCTCAACGATAAAGAACGGATGATCCTCGAGGAGCGATTGCTGACCGACGAACCACTGACCCTGCAGACCATCGCCGATAAATTTGCCATTTCCCGGGAACGGGTTCGTCAGATCGAAGTCAACCTCCTTGCGAAAATGAAGAAGTACCTCGAAGCAGAAATGCCTGACATCGTCGATTTCTTCGACGGAGAAAAAATCATCGTCAGCACCTCCGGGTCTTCACCGTCCTGAGTGACGGCCGCTCGTTTCCCATCAACCTCTGCATTTTCAACGGCCAATGAACGTACCGTTGCTCGACCTGAAGCCGCAACTCGACGAGTTGCGTGAAGAGATCATCGAAAAGGTGATCGAAGTTATCGACTCGACGCGTTACATCCAAGGACCCGAAGTCGATGCTCTGGAAGCGGAGGTGGCCGACTATTGCGGTGTGGCTCACGCGATCGGCGTCTCCAGCGGTACCGACGCGTTGCTCGTGGCGCTGATGGCACTTGACATCGGTCCCGGCGATCAGGTCCTCACCACCCCGTTTTCCTTCTTCGCGACCATGGGTGTTATCCTTCGCCTCGGAGCACGTCCGGTGTTTGCCGATATAGACCCGGTGTCCTTCAATATCGATCCGAACCAGCTGGAAATCGCCCTGGCCCACGATCGTGATCGCCGGATCAAAGCGGTAATCCCGGTTCATCTCTATGGCCAATGTGCCGAGATGACGAAAATTGTTTCCGTGTGTGAACACTATCGGGTGCCAATCGTCGAGGATGCCGCGCAAGCGATCGGTGCAGAGGTGCCGTTTTCTCGTCCCGGGTCGTCACCCGCCTGGCATCGAGCCGGGACGCTCGGTATCGCCGGCTGTTTTTCTTTCTTCCCGAGCAAAAACCTCGGAGGAATCGGTGACGGCGGTATGGTTATCAGCCATGATTCTGACATGGCTAAGAAAATCAAGTTGTTGCGCAATCACGGGGCCCACCCGAAGTATTACCATGCCCTTGTCGGCGGGAATTTCCGTCTCGATCCGATTCAGGCGACCGTACTGCGTGTTAAACTTCCCCATCTTGACGCCTGGCATGCTCAGCGCCGAGAGAACGCGCATCGTTATGACGAATTGTTTACGGCGAGCGGTTTGCCGGGCGATGGACGGATATCGTTGCCCCGCGCCGTTTTTGCCGATCAGGCCGCACAGCAGGCGAAAGAAGTCAACTACCATATTTACAACCAGTATGTTATCAGGGTACAGGACCGGGATGCCATGCGGGCATGGTTGCAGGATCGCGGGGTGGCCACCGAGATTTACTACCCGCTCGGCCTTCACCAGCAGCAGTGCCTGCAACCGATTTCATCTTCCGTTCCGATGGTTCACACCGAACAGGCAGCTCTGGAAACGTTGGCTCTGCCAATCTATCCGGGCCTGACTGAGGAAATGCAACATCACGTCGTGCAAACTATTCAGGCGTTTTACGGCTAGCCGGCGTGGTATCACCCAGTTGGTGCACGATACCCGACAGCCATGTCCTTTGATCACCAGGTATCGCCCTGTCATACCGGATCACGTGACGCCGTAAAAATGGCCGGTAGCCGGCGTCCACAACACCCGTTCCCGATCCGTTTCCATGCCGGCCCGGCGCTTGCTCTGTTCTGGACGCTTTTCCTGGCAGGCTACTGGTCTCTTATGCCCGGTGTTCCGCCGGCAGTCTGTTTGCCGCTTGCTCCTGAAAAAACAATCACTATCGTCACCCGGGATGGTGAACAACCGGCCTGGAAACACTCCTGGGACAAAGCCCGAGAATTGGTCAAAAAAGAGCAATACGAAGCGGCAATCGCGTCCTATTTGTCAGTTCTTGAAGAAAAACCGCATATCGAGGAAGTCAGGTGGGAATTGTGCAAAGTCTTGATTACCGTCGGTGATTACGAGCGGGCATCCTGGTATCTGGAAGGTCTTCTGGAACTTGATCCGACAAGGAACGACTATTTGATCAGTGCCGGAACGCTTGCACTTGCCAAGAACGACAATGAACGCGCCTTTGAACTGTTTGGTCAGGTACTCGAACAGGACCCGTTTTCCAGCCAGGCAAATGAAGCACTGGCCGGGATGGTGCAGTCCCTGAAAAACCGGGATCAGGTGGATCTCGCTATCCCGCTGATGGAGCAGTTATATCAACGCGGTAGCGCAGACCCTGAGCTGATTCTCGATCTGGCCCGTGCTGTGAAACGAATTGGAGACTATGACAAAGCATGTCATTACTACGCGGTGTTGGTCAAGAAATACCGGGTAGCTCCGACGATCCTCGAGGAAGCGGCCGAACTTTTTGAGAATCAGTCACAGATCGATGCCGCCGCCGCTCTCTGGCAGAGATTGCTCGAAGAACGACCGGATAACCTCTTATACCACGAAAAGCTTGCCGACTACCGCATCGACCGTGACCAGAAGCGCCTGGCGTTGCCCCATCTCCTGGTCCTGGTCGAACATGGTATCAGGCGCCAAGAGCTGTTGCCCGTTATCGCCGATATCTATCTGTATGAGGAAGGACGTATAGACAGGGCTCTAGCCTATTTCGAGCAATACCGAAAGGAGTTTCCGGCCGGAAAAGATGTTTCCGCTCGGATCGCCGACATCCAGCTGATCCTTGCCAACGATCTGTTGACCATTGTCGAGAATAACGGCGCCTGGATGCTCTGGCGTGACCTTGCCACGGTAACCCCCGATCGAATCGGCATTTACCGGGCAATGGCTGGGTTATTGGAAAAACTCGGCAAGCGACAGGAACTGGCCGAAGTGCTGCAAATCATCGTTTTGCATGAGCCGGGGGACACCGATTCGTTGAGCATGCTTGCCCGGCTCTACCTTGATGACAAACAATTAGATTCATGTATCTCGTTGCTGGAGACGCACCGCAGCCGGGACGATTTTCCCGTGCCCCTGCACCTGACTCTGGCCCGTTGCCAGCGTGGCGCTGGTAACGATGTCGAACAATTAAATAGCCTTGTTGCTTATCTGCAGCACCGTCCGAGCGATCTGAACGTCCGGGTTGACGCTCTCAATCTCGCCGGCCGTCTCGGTTTTATCGATACGGTGGAAATACTGAAAACGGATGCGTCCGCCTCGGAGGAAAAGACGTCGGTACTGCTGCAGACTTATCTTGATGCACTGATCGCCAACCACCTCTACGCGACGGCGCAGCGTGTCATCGATAACGCTTTGGTGCAGCTTGGCGACGATCCGCAGAATCGTTCGTCGCTACTCCGCCGGAAGGCGGAAATTCTCGTTATGCGCGGCAATTCGTTCCAAGCTGAAGAAGTCTTACGATCATTGCTTGCCGAACAGCCGGACTCTCCTGAGGCACTGCTGTCTCTTGCCGGATTCGCACTGGATCGACACGATTATAACGGCGCTGCCGTCTGGTTGGCGGCAGCTGAACAACTAGCCGGCATAAAAAAACCAACGCTTTTCTACCTCCAAGCCAAATTGCGTTGGTATAGCGGCAATCGATACCAGGCTCTAAACCAGCTCTTTCAATACTTTACCAATACCAGACCGACAAAGCCGCTCAGTGGTGTCGAGCAGGATATGCTGCTTTTTTTCGTGCGCGTTTTTTTACAAGAACGGCAGGAGGCAGATGAAACAGCTCGTTTTAAAGAACTGCTGCAAAACGTAAAACCGGAAGGACTGGCCGAAGTATTGTCAGAACTGCTGAGCGGCGGTCCTGATATCAAAAACGAAACGATTGATGTACTGTCCCGGTATGTAAAGGCACTGCCGCTCGCCGAGCGTCTCGATACGTGTCACATCTTGATCGGACTTCAACAGCCACAGGCAGCGCTTGCCATCGGTGAGCGCGTTCGGAGCGATCATCCCGAAACTCTCCGGGCTCGCGTTTTAGTTGCCCAGGCCCTCTCCGCTTCAGGCAAACACGAGCGGGCCGAACGGGAATTTCTGGCTCTGTATCAGCTGTTTCCCGACGAGCAATCCTTTTCCGAGGAGGCAGAACAGCTCGCTCTACTGCTCGGACGGCCGAAAGCGAGGTTGACCGGAGTCGGGCGCATCGACGAGCCGGAAGACATTCTTGCCGATCCCCGATCGGCTGTCCTCCAGGCACGGTCTTTATGGTCCGAGGATCGCTGGGAAGAAGCCTTGAAACTCTATGACACTATTCAGCAGGTTCTCGACGAGCAGGTACTTGGCGCCCTGGAGAGAATAAAAAGTACCGAAACCTTTCGCCGTACGTTTCCCGAATCGGCGCGCCGGATGGTCCTGATTTCAAAAGGAGACGAAGAGATGCTCGACGAGATCATGTCTCCCTCCTTTTTCGTGGCTGCCAGGACCGAGGATATCGCCGAACTGGCAGCGTCGTCTTACGCTTCTTATCGCTGGTGGAAGATCATCAACAAGGAGCGTGAAGCAAAGCTGGCCGTCAATGCCCGGGAATTCTACCAGGCTGAACGTACCTATCAAGAATTACAGGATATTGACGAGTCGGCGGTACAATCATCCTATGTGGATCTGGCAACAATTTACAGCCGTCTGGGCAAACGTCAGAAGGAAGCGCAGCTTTTCGAGAAACTGAAGGAAAGCCAGCAGGAGGTTCCGGTCCTCAAAGAGGCGGCAGAAAAAATCGTGCGTCAGCGACAGCCTCACTTGTCATTGGACTCGCGATACCGTGAAGAACAGGGCCGTGACGGACACATCGATATCACGCAAGGGTATGCCGGAGCGAACGTACAATTCAACCCTGCCGTTTTTCACGAAGCGGGCGCCTGGTTCGGCCGCAATGAATACGGTAACAGCGATGCCTCCACATTGGCCAAAAGCGTGTATATCAGTGGCCGATACGCCCTGCAATTCAATGAATATCTGAAAGGGGAGATCAATGGTGGGTTTGAGGATTTCGATACCGACGGT
>JAZBPM010000283.1:0-2285 GCA_036351615.1 Desulfofustis sp. | reverse complement strand
GGACGGCATCGTTTACGACGGGGTTCTTGACCGGCAGATCGGTCCGGCCGAGCCGTGGATGATCGACACCTCCATTTCAGTGCCGTTCCAGACGCAATGGCAGCCGTCGTTTCTGGCGACGATCTGTCCGCAATGCGGCGCGACCATGCGTGGTGAGCGGGACAGCCTGGTTTTGCACTGCGACAATTGCCAGACCTGCTGGTCGGAAAAAGGGCGAAAATTCGTGCCGGTGCCCTACCAGGTGGTGCCGGGGACGGCGAGTGATCTCGTCTACCTTCCGTTCTGGCGGATCGGAGTCGAAACCCGGGGCATCGAGATGCAGACCATGGCCGATCTGCTGAGAGTGACCAATCAGCCGGTGGTGGTCAACAGCGCCCATCGCGAGCGTGGCCTGGAGTTCTGGATCCCGGCGGTGAAGCTGCGGCCGACGGCCTTTCTCAAACTCGCCAGGAGCGCGACCCTGTCGCAACTCAAGTTTCCCGAGGGTAAGCGCCGACTGGCCCGCCCGCTCCACCCGGTCACCCTGCCCCTGAAAGAGGCTACCCAGGCCTTGAAGAGCCTTATTGCCGAAATGACGGTGCGCAAAAAAGAGGTGCTGCCTCAACTGCCGCAGCTCACGCTTGGGGTGCGGCAGAGATCGTTGGTCTTTCTCCCCTTCGAGGATACCGGTCACGACCTGGTGCAGATCCACGCGTCGCTGGCCGTACCGTCGTCCGTCGTTCGTTTTGGCCGGAAACTGTAAGCCGGTTTCCCCATTGACCATGTCTACCGTTGACCACCAGACAGCGATGCGGGCTGCGTTGGACGAGGCCCGCCGGGCTCTTGCTGCCGGCGAGTTCCCGGTGGGCTGTGTGATAACAACGGGGCAGGGGCGGATCGTTGCTCGGGGGGCGCGGAAAAACAGTAGAGACGGCGGCGAGATCGATCATGCCGAGGTGGTTGCCGCCCGCTAGCTGCTGACCGATTCGGCCGGCTGCCCGGATCCGGCAGAGTTGATCGTCTACGCGACGATGGAGCCGTGCCTGATGTGTTTTTCCACCTTGATTCTCAACGGTTTCAGAACCATTGTCTATGCCTATGAAGACGTAATGGGCGGCGGCACCGGTCTTGATTTGCAGGCCTTGCCGCCGCTCTATGCGGCAATGGACGTCACCGTTGTCGGCGGTGTTTGCCGCAGCGAGAGCCTGGTGCTCTTTCAGCGTTTTTTCCGCGAAGACCCGCACGGCTATTGGCGGGATTCACTGCTGGCACGCTATACGCTGGCCCAAGAGATATGAGCCTTGACCCCCGCACCGTTTCCTTTGCCGCCGGCGAACGAAACGTTTTTCTGCACATCCTGACCGCCTGCAACCTGTCCTGCCGCCATTGTTATATCAATCCGGCCCAGCACGGTACGACGATGCTCAACCGGGAGCAACTGGCCGCCTGGATCAGGCTGTTTGCCGACAAGCGGCGGACAACCAATATCATCTTTCTCGGCGGCGAGCCGACCATGCACCCGGATCTGCCCTACGGTATCGAGGTTGCCCGCTCCTGCGGCTTCACGACCACGGTGGACAGCAACGGTTATCTGTTTCACGATTTTCTCGAGCGCGTCGATCCGCACCACCTCGACTATCTCAGCTTCAGCCTCGATGGGCCGGACCCGGCGGTCAACGACCCGATCCGCGGGCAGGGGGTGTTTGCCGTCTGCACGGATAACCTGCGTCGGGCCGTTGCCCGCGGCTTCAACACCAGCCTGATCTATACGGTGAGCAGCAGCAATATCGACCACCTGCAGCGGATGGTCCCGCTGCTCGTCGAGCTTGGTGTTAACCGCTTTTTTATTCAGGTAATCGGTCTGCGCGGCAAATCGGCTCCAGCCGGCACCACCGCCGAGCAGCAGTTGCAGGTGGCCCCCGAACAGTGGCTGGCCGTGGTTCCGGCCGTGGCCCGGCAGGTGGCCGAGGCCGGTATCGACGTGGTCTATCCCAAGGTCTATCTGGAGGAGGGCGAGATCTTCGAATGTGCCGGCCGGGTTGCCGAAAACTTTTTCGTCTTTCCCAACGGCCGGGTCTATCAATGCCCGCTCTGCGAGGACCACCCGCTCCATTCCTATGAGATCAAGGACGATCAATTGGTCAGGACCGGCGGTGTCAACGAGGAGCGTCTCTTTACCCTGGACATCCCGGAGGGCTGCGTGATGAACAAATTACTGCAGCCGGACACCATTGCCTACGACAGCACCGGCCGACCGCTGCACCGCATCTCCTGCTGAAAGAAGAAAGGCGAGCATGACGATGGCG
>JAZBPM010000282.1:0-11922 GCA_036351615.1 Desulfofustis sp. | reverse complement strand
GCTAAATTTATAAGGAAATAAAATATTATTGCTCAATATAATAAGTATGAGCCATAAAAAGCAATTATATTCTGCATACCCTTTGCTATAATATCAAGGTATTCACAAGATTTTCTGCACAGTCCGTGTGTGCAGTTCTCACCCCATAGTGCCGTCACGGCGCGGATCGAAGCCACAGGAGGGTAGGATGAACATCAAGCGGTGTCGACAATACTCGGTATTTCTGGAAAATCGGGTCGGAGCCCTGGCGGAGGTATGTACCATCATCGCCGACCGGAAGATCAACCTGCACGCCATCTGTGCCATCGATACCATCGAAGAATCGATTCTGCGCATTGTTCCGGAAGCGGGCTCGGAAATCGGTCGGCTTCTTGATCAGGCCGGCTTCAGGTCGATCGAATCGGAGGTATTGCTTGTCGAACTTGTCAATCAGCCGGGTGCAACCGGCGATTTGGCGACCCGTCTGTCACAGGCCGGTATCAATATCAATTACGTCTATGCCAGCGTTCACCCTCAGTGTCAGCAAGCGACCCTGGTGCTGCGCGTCGGGGATATCGATCAGGCGCTGGCTGTTCTGCAGGGGGAGGGGGCATGAAAACCTACGTCGACTGGAACGTGAAGCGGTTGAACCTGCGGCAGATGGTGGCCCGGCGTGATGAGAGGATCCTGCTGGCCATCGGCGTGTCCAACGGCATAGAGGCCCGCCAGCTGCACCACTGTATCTACGACCTCTACGAACAGAAGGCCGTTCCCGACTATATCGGCGGCTTTATCACCTTCGTCTCCGGCTATCTCTGTGCGGCCACCTACGGCCTGCCGGACATGGGCTATATCCTGCGCCACGAGATCGTCGAGCACACCAATATCATCGAGCAGGCAACCTGGCTGGCCGCCCTGGATACCGGCACACCGGCCCTGCCGATCGGCGTCGATATCGATACCGGCTATGGCAACGAGCCGTCTTCGATCGTCCTGACCTGTCGTCAGGTCCACAAAATGGGCGGGCAATACGTGCAGATCGAAGACCAGTACGCGATCAACAAGACCTGCGGCCACATGGACGGGGCCTGCGGCAGCGGCAAGCAGACCATTTCCGCAGAAGAGATGATCGAATTGCGGCTGAGGCCTGCGGTCGATTTCGCCCGGTGCCAGGACGATCTGATGGTCATGGCCCGGACCGACGCGGTGGCCGCCGACGGCTTTGCCGAAGGGATCCGGCGCGGGCAGCTCTATGCCGACCACGGTGCTGAACTGATCTTTATCGAGGCCTTGCTCGACGATCGCCAGCTTGCTGATGCGGCTGCCGCGTTCAAGGGTTCCGAAGCACTGCTGGTGGCCAATATGATCGAGGGCAGCCCGAAGACCCCCTACAAGAGTCCCCGTGAGCTGCATGAAATGGGGTTCGGCATCGGTCTTTATTGCGTCGGGCTCGGCTTGACCACACGGGCGGCGCAGCAGCGGTACTTCAATATCCTCGGCAAGGGCGAGTCGGTGACCAGCGGGATCGAACTCGATGCCAATCGCTGGTTCGAGGGATTTAACAAGATCATCGGCCGTCAGCAGACGGAGCGGTTCAACAGTATCTTCCGTAGCTGACCGCAGCGGATTGGCCCGGGCCGTCGGCGAGTTCGAGCACGCCGACCGGCCCGGCTCATTTGACCAGTTTTTTCTCTTTGAGCAGCGCTACGTATTTTCGGTCGACCTTCAAGATGTGGTTTTGCAGCCAGTCCATCAGGAAGTTCATCACCTCCATGGTGACGCCGGCCGATCCGGAATCAAACTGTTTGCCGAGATCCTGGACCTGGCCCACCAGTTTGCGATGGATCTCTTCGTGTTCTTGCCGCCCTTCATAGTTGAAGGCGCGGAATTGTCTTTCCTCGAAGGCAAAATGGGAGCGGGTATATTCCGTCAGTTCCCGGAGAATGTCGCGAATGATGGTGCTGCCACTGTTTTGTTTCATGGCTCGGTAGAGTCGGTTGATCAATGCCACCAACTGCTGGTGCTGCCGGTCGATTTCCGCAATGCCGAGACTGAGCTTGGGGCCCCAGGGCATCAGGTCGCCTGCTGCCGCGTCCGCCGGCGATGATGGAGCGGGCACGCCGGACCCCTCGGTCTGCTTGATCTTGAAGACCGAAATCATCTCCTTCAGCTTTGCCGACAAACTGGTGAGGTTTTCGGCGCTGCCGCGCATGGTCTGGCTCTTCAGGTGCATGTCGTCGGCATAGGTGCGCACATCGGAGATATCTCGGGCGATCTCCAGTGAGACCTGGGAACTCTGTGAGACGTTTTCGTTGACCTCCTGTAGCCCCTTGGACGCCTGTTCGATATTGCCGGCGACTTCTTCGGCGCTTGTCGATTGCTGCTCGATGGCCGCGACGATCTCGTCAATGACGGCCTTGACCTGGCCGAAGACCTCGGCGACCTTGTCGACATCGTCAACCGTCGTATTGGTCAGGGACTGGATCTCCGAGATCTTCTGGCGGATATTGCCGGTCGCAGATGTCGTCTGGCTGGCCAGTTCCTTGATCTCCCCGGCTACCACGGCAAACCCCTTGCCGGCATCTCCGGCCCGGGCCGCCTCGATGGTGGCGTTGAGGGCCAGCAGGTTGGTCTGGTCGGCAATCTCAGTGATTGCCTCGGTGATCTGCGAGATCTCTTCGGCGGCCTTCCCGAGTAGTTCTACCCGCTGGGTGGTTTCGTTTATCTGTGTTGCCGCCTGATCAGAAACGGTGCTCGCCTGATCGCAATTGCGGCGTACGTCGGCCAGGCCGTTTTGCATCAGGGATGCAGAATCGGTCACCATCCCGACATTGGTGGCGATCTCCTCGCTGGCGGCGGCCACCGAGTTCATATTGGAACTCATCTCTTCCGAGGCAACGGCAACCGTGTTCGATCGTCCGGTCAGGTTTTCCGCGGTATCGGCCAGTTGGCCTGAAACCGAGAGCAGTTCGTAGGAGGCGGTGGTGACGGTCTCCGAGTTTCTGCTGATATCGACGACGATGGCATTGAGTTTATCGAGAAACTGGTTGAACCAGCCCGCAAGGATGCCGATCTCGTCTTTGCTCTGCACCGGGATCCGTTTGGTCAGATCGCCCTCGCCGACGGCGATGTCCTCCATGTTCTTCGAGATCGCGTTGAGCCGCGCGATGACCGTTCGGTTGATGAAGAAGATGAGAACCAGCAGCAGCAACAGGAAGCAGCCGAACAGGCCGGCGAACAGTTTGGCCATCAGTCCGCGCAGCGCGTAGATGTCCTCCATTACCAGATCGGTCTTCATGCCGAGCAGGTAGAGGCCGACCGGCTGGCCGGAAAAATCGGTGAAGTGCCCTTTGAAGCTGAGGTACTCGTCGGTGATCAGGTAGTCGGTGTCGATGATGCGCGGCAGCACCCCCTCCTGATTGACGAAGGTGTTGAACTCCTCGTCGATATTGCCCTGGTTGAGCAGGAAGGCACCGGTCTTCTGCTTGTCCTTGAGGCCGGGAGCAATGGCGACATCCTTGGCATCCATGAAATAGAGAAAGTCGATTCCGTAGGGCTTAAGTGTCATCTTGATCGAGTTGAGACCCCCCTCGAAGTTGGCGATGCCGAGAAAGTTCTCCCCATCACGGATCGGAAACAGTCCCTTGAGGCGCAACCCCTTGGGCGACATTTCCATCGCCACCAGCGATTTGCCGCTGCTCTTGATCAGCGGATAGCCCTGCGAGTGTGACAATTGCTCGCCAAAACGGTCTTTGTCCCACGATTTGTAAAAGGAGCGAAGGTCCTTGTCGATCAGGTGAATCGCCACGTTGCGAAACGTAGTATTTTCTTTGAATATGGTACCCAACCCACTGAGCACCCGGTGCGCCTGATCCCGGTCGCCCGATGCCAGCGCCGAGATGATCTGCTGGTTGCCGGCAATCTGCAGGGCGTTGGTTTGCCAGACATCCTTCTTGGCGTCCATGGCAACGTCGAAATTGTGCTGGGCCATGGCAACCGCTTCGGTGATCCGTTTCTGTTTCTCGTGATTGTAATAGTAGAAGGTTATTGCCACGCTGGCGGCAAAACTGATGACGATGCCGATGGCGCTGATAGCCAGTAATTTTCCTTTCAGTTTCATGTTGCCTCTCTTCGGTTGTCAGGCAAGTCAGGTGAAAGCACATTGGTTTGGTCGGCATGCCCGCTCCGCCGCCGTCGGCATTTATTGGTAATAACCACTGGAATGGTATGCTGTTTCGTCACTGTCTGTCAAGGTGTGGGGAGTCGGCGGTCGTTCGAAAAGGATCTTCAGATCGCAAGAGATCGTTCAGCACTTGTGAATAAAAGGTGGGAAAACTGGCAAGAACAGGATAGGTATCGACAGATCTGCTTGATATGCGGGGCAGAAAAAAGCGTCCCGCCACACCTTCAAAAGACCCGAAAATCCTCTGTTCATATGGCTACAGAACCGTTTGGCTCCATACTCGGCATGGCTCCTGGAAATGTTCCGGTGTACTCTTGCGATTACGCATCGGCCGACAATAAACAATTTCCAAATCGCTCGGCCTATCGCTCCTTTGTCGACGGCGTCTTCATGGGATACAAATGGCAATGCGTCGAGTTCGTCCGTCGCTGGCTCTACGTCAACCGGCGTTATGTCTTCGAAGATGTTTCCATGGCCTACGACATTTTCCGCCTGCGCAGCGTTAGAAAGTTGAGCGGCGGCGACAAGCTGCCGCTCCATTCGTTTAAAAACGGTGCTCGACGCCGCCCGGAACCGGGCAGTCTCCTGGTCTGGGAAGCTGCGGGCGAATTTGAATTGACCGGCCATGTAGCGGTGGTGACGGAGGTGGGCGATGATTTCATCCGCATTGCCGAACAGAATGTCGACAACAAGCTCTGGCCACAAGGACAGAATTTTTCCCGTCAGTTGGCCGCCCGCATCACGGACGAAGGCGGCTGCCTGATCGACCCGGGTCAGGAGGGAGACGCAATCCTCGGTTGGGTGATGCAAACCGGCGATGCGACCGATGCGGAGGACATTGCCGATATCGACATGACGCTGTTTCCTCCCCTGCTTGACTCTGTGAAAACAGCCGTACCGAAAGATTTCGCCTGGATAGACACCGCGCAGCCGGCAGGTGCGGCCTATGTGACGGCGTTCGGCCACCGGCTCATCAGGGATCCGGAGCGTTGCCGGCAGTACTTCTGCCTCTCTGAAACGGCGTTTGCCGAACTGAGAAGAGCGACGAACGAACTCCACCACCTCTTTCTCCGGGCGACCGAATATGTCCTGAAAGACGATCAGTTACTCCGCCAATTCAATATCCCGCGCGCACTTTGGCCAAAGATCAGGACATCCTGGAGTAACAGAAAAAATTCGATGGTCACCGGGCGCTTTGATTTCTGCATCTCCGAAAAGGGGCTCAGGGTCTACGAGTACAACGCCGATTCCGCCTCCTGCTATTTTGAAACTGCCTGCCTGCAGGACCAATGGGCGACCCGCTTCAACTGCAGGATTGGCCGTAGTCCAGGTGGGGAGCTCTACGACACTCTCGCTCGAGCCTGGAAGGCACGGGGAATCAAGGATGTTCTGCACATCATGCGGGATGAAGACGCCGAGGAAACATATCATGCCCTGTTCATGAAATCGGCAATGGAGACGGCGGGCCTGAGCGTAAAAATTTTACCCGGGGTCTCGGATCTTCACTGGCGTAACGGCACCATTGTGGATTCTGAAAACATTCCAATTAAACGGGTTTGGAAGACCTGGGCCTGGGAAACCGTTCTCGACCAGATACGAGGCGAGGTGGAAGATCACGATACGGTCGATGGTTGCCTCGATGCTTCCGCCGCTCCCCGCTTGGCCGATGTCCTTCTGCGTCCAACTGTCGTGGTCAACGAACCATTCTGGACCCTTATCCCAAGCAACAAAGCCATCTTGCCGGTGATGTGGCTGCTGTTTGCCGATCGGCCCTACCTGTTGAACTCGCAATTCGAGCTGACTGCCGACCTGGTGCACAGTGGCTATGTTGAAAAACCCATCGTGGGCCGGAGCGGGGAAAATATCGTCATTACCGATACCGATGAGGTGATCGACCAGACCGAAGGACGATTCGGCGACCGGAAAAGGATCTATCAAGGTCTGTTCCGCCTGCCGGAAGTAGACGGGCTGAATGTTCAGCTGTGCACCTTCGCCGTAGCAGGGACCTTTGCCGGCGCCTGCGTGAGAGTGGACCGTTCCCTGGTTATCAGGGGCGAGAGTGATGTCATGCCGCTGCGTATCGTTCCTGATGCCGCCTACAAGAAAATAAGAGACAGACACGGTTGAGCCGGAACCGGCTGGCGGATCCCCAGGTGCGGTTCCAGCTGCAGGACGCGTCAATCGGCCACATGTCTACACCAGGCATCTCCGTTTTTACCTCTTGAAGGTCTTCCGGCAAAAGGGACAAGGAACTGTTCTGTGTCCGGCCACCTCATGCTGCAGTGAGCGTAATATTTTACCGAGCAGCGTGTGTCAAGTCCCTCTGCACGGCCCAGGCATGTTCCCTTTGCTGTCAATTACTGATCAACGCGATCTCCGTCAGGCTGCAGCATTGACGCGAATGTTCACCATAGGAACAGCTGCCTTTCAGCACATGGCAGTCAGGAGTACAGCGCTTCAATTCGATTCCGACCGTTCTCTTTGGCCCGGTAGAGGGCTTCATCTGCCCGGGTGATGAAGTTGTCGAGGCTGATGGACGTGCAATCAGTCAGCGTGCAGACGCCGAGGCTGATGGTGACTGTCGCAGAGACCGGTGAAGCCTCATGGGGAATTGCCAGACGCTCGACGTTGATACGAATGCGTTCGGCGATTTCACAGGCTGCCGTGTGCGAGACGTTGCTGAGGATGGCCATAAACTCTTCGCCGCCATAGCGGGCAACAAAGTCGGAAGATCTGTGCAACGAGTCGGAGAGCGTCCGGGCAACTTTTTTCAGACAGTCATCACCAGCCGGATGCCCATAGGTGTCATTATAACGTTTGAAGCAATCAATATCTAAAATGATCAATGACAGGGCAAAGTTGTTGCGGGCAGCCAAGTCGAATTCATGTTTGAGATATTCATCGAGTTTGCGGCGGTTGGCTATGCCGGTTAAACCATCCTGATTGGACAGCGCTTCCAGTTGCCGGGTTCGTTCTTCGACCTTTTTTTCGAGGGTGATGTTGACGGTCTCCAGTTCGGCATTGGTGGTGTGAAGATCGGCCAGATATCGTCTGATCTGGGCCAGCATTTTACTGAAAATGAGAGTGAGACGGCCAATCTCGTCGCCTCGTTCGGAGGTAATCTGGACATCATACTGTCCATCGATCACTTTTTCGGTGGCGTTGATCAGGTTGTGTATCGGTCTGAGCAGGATCTTGCTGTACCACAGGGATATGAATGCCGCAAAGATGAGGATACAGAGGGCGGTGAATGCCAACCGGAGCTTCATGCGCTCGATAGGCGCTACCAATTCATCGATGTACACGCCACTGCAAAGGTAGTAATCCAACGGTTCGAAATACTTATAGATAACGATTTTTTCCCGCGCAGCCGGTTCTCCGGGGTTCTTCCAAGGGTAGATGATGGTTCCGTTCTTTTGTTTAATAATCTCCTGGATGAAATGATTCCCCTGGGAGTCGATTGAATCGTAAATGCTCGTTCCTTCGAGTTTCGGGTGAACGATGAGTTCTCCCTGAGAATTCAACAGGTACATATATCCGGTCTCACCGAGCTCAATCGCCTGAATTTTGCTTTTGAAATCATCGATATTGATCAGTGAGCTAAATTCCGACTTGTATGAGGTGACGGAGATAATCATATCCCACTTGTCGAAATATGTCATATAGAGAGCTTTCTCCCGGGGCTCGGAATCGGTGGGATTTTTCCAAGAGTACTCCATGTATCCGTCTTTCCGTTCTATTTGCTCCTTGATAAAGGCATATTTCGAGATGTCGGAGCCTTTCATAAGCGGATGAATCTTGAGGATACCGTTTGAGTCGATGACATACGTGTAACCGGTCGTCCCGACAACCTGGCTGAGGAAAATTTTTTCAATTTCCGTCCCGGCTTCGTCCAGAGAGATGTCTCCTGATTCGACGCGGGAGTAGAACATCTCCATCACGTTTTTGTTTTGTTCGGCGATTGCCCGCAGATGGTTCCTGATTGACGAGTTGACCGCCGATTCGATCAGGTTGTAGGTCGAATCGGTCAAGGTCTGGAGGTTAGTCATGACCAGGTCGGTATTCAGCTTTTTGGTGATCCGGTAGCTGATAACACCGACAAGACAGATGCAGAGCACACATAGGGAGATGAGCAGGAGAAGAATCTGTGTGGAAAAACCGATCTGTCGTTTCATGGCACCACGGGTTCAATGGAAGAACGACGGTTGGCATAGCAAACCGATATCGTTATGAGGCTAGCGTAATTACCGGATATTGGCAAGTTGTTGATTGGCTGATACCCCGATTCTTCTGGCTAAGGTGGCTCCTGGCAAGCCTTGCTTTCTGGACACATCAAGCGGTTGAGACTGGTTTTTGAAAGTGAGCGGGGGACAGGTTAAACCCTGTCCCGCCGATTTTCACTATAAAGAGATTACATGAGGACATCTTGACTTATGGCTCTGAAGCTGAGGTTGATTTTCTTTCTGATAAGCTTGTTTTTGCAGTCAGAGTAGGATTAACAAGCCCCTACAGGTAAGACTTGGAAAGGTTGATTTTAAGAACCACTGATAGCAGATTGCTTTGCCGATTATCGAGTATTACCGAAGCTTGTTCCGAGCCACTGCCGGCTCGAAACCAAACATCGGCAAATCAGGTGTCCGCCGGGCGGAATCGGTTGCCGATCATCGTCACGGTGATGACCAGCAGGGTGGAGATGCCGATCATCATGATCCCCAGCGCCGACAGCCTGCCCCACAGGCCGTCCTCGGAAAAGCGTAGAATCTGCACGGCCAGCACCTCGGTTCCCGGGCGAGACAATACCACCGACAGTGAGAGTTCACGGACGAACATGGTGGCCATCAAGACCCAACCGGAGACGATACCGGGGATCAGGAGCGGGATGACGATGCGGCGCAGAGTGGTCAGGTAGGAGGCGCCGGAGACCAGGGATGATTCCTCGAGGTGATTGTGGATCTGCACGAAGGCGCTGGAAAGCGGGCGGATGCCGTAGGGTAGATAGGTGGCGATATAACCGATCAGCAGGGCCCAGATGGTCGCGTACAGCGGCGTGCGGACGAAGAACCACATGAACCCGACGCCGATAACGATGCCGGGGAAGGAAAACGACAGAAAACTGAGCGACTCCAGCACGCCTGCCGCCCTGGTCCGCACCTTGACGATCACATAGGCGACGAAGATCGACAGGACGATGCCGATGGTCGCACCGAAGACTCCGAGAAACAGGCTGTTTTTCAAAGAGAGGAGTGAGATCGGATTGTTGAGCACGTCGATCCAGTGCTTCAGACTCATCATCGAAAATGCCCGGGCGCTCGGCACCATCGAGTAGGGTACCAGCGAGGTGTAGACGAGCACTACCACCGGCAACACGATCAGGATGAACGACAGGATGCCGAGGATGATAAAGAGCGGGATCTTGGAGCGGTAGAGCTTGATGATTGTCGGCTTGTAGCCGCGTCCGGCGATGGTCACGAACCGTTCGCCGGCCGAGGTGAGATGGCGGTAGAGGTAGATCAACACGATCGAGGTGAGCAGTACGCTCATGCCTACCGCGGCGGCCTTACCGTAATCGGCCGCGAATCCGGTGGAGACCATTTGGTAGAGATGGGTGGCCAGTACGTAGATGCGGCCGGGCATGCCGATCACCGACGGAACGGCAAAGGACGCCAGGCCACGGATTACGCAGAGGATGAAGGCGGCGAGAATGGCCGGTCGCAGAAC
Organism: Desulfofustis sp.; assembly: GCA_036351615.1. Taxonomy (GTDB): domain Bacteria; phylum Desulfobacterota; class Desulfobulbia; order Desulfobulbales; family Desulfocapsaceae; genus Desulfofustis. Next base: position 2,042 of record JAZBPM010000282.1, on the reverse strand, counting down.
CGGCAGGGTGATGCGGAAGATGGTTTTGGCCGTCGAGGCGCCGCAGACCCGTGATGATTCTTCCAGGGAGGCGTCAAAGGCGGCCATGGCCGGAGCGATGATCAGATAGGCGATGGGCAGGTCGAGCAGCCCCTCGACCATGATCATACCGGGCAGGGAGTAGATGTTGAACGGGGCGCTGTCCAGGAAGAACAACTCCTTGAGCACCAGGTTGAGAATGCCGTTGGACGGGTTGAGCAATAGAGCCCAACTCACCGAGAACAGGATATGCGGGATCATCATCGGGATGATCGAGATGATGCCGAAGATGAATTTGCAGGGAATATCGGTGCGGATATTGAGATAGGCGAGAAAAAGCGCCAGGGTGGTGGCGGTGATTGCCGCACCGACCACGAAAATGACGGTGTTCCAGATGACTTCCAGCAGTGCCGGGTCCGAATAGGCGGAGACGTATTTGGCCAGCGTGAAGGTGCCGGTGGCCGTCAGACCCTCGGAGAGACTGCCGAACCCGAGCATGACCACCGGACAGACGGTAAGGAACCCGACCAGGGCGATGAGCAGATACGTCAGATTGGTGTGTTTTCCAGACATTGCGACCCGCTATTTGGCGACGAGTAGGCAGTGCTCGGGGCGAACCTGAAAACCGACTTCATCGCCGGCGGCCAATGATGTTTCCGGTTCGATTCGGGCCAGCAGGAGCTGCTCGCCGACGCGGAATTCTCCCTCGAAGGCGTCGCCGACGAAGACCAAAGAGACGATGGTTCCCTTGACGACGTTGGTCCCTTCATGCTCCCCCTTGGCCAGAGAGATGAACTCAGGGCGCAGGCAGAGGGTGACGGCGGCACCGATCGGGAAATCGCCCTTCCGGCAGGCAAGTCGGCCGATGTCGGAATCGACGATCGTCGTATCTTCCGTCTGCTCCCTGACCACCGCTTTTACCAGGTTGGCCCGGCCGATAAAGTCGGCGACGAACTCGCTTTCCGCGTCGAAATAAATTTTCTTCGGCGAGCCGATCTCGATAATCGAGCCGGCGCGCATCACCGCAATGGTGTCGGACAGGGCGAGCGCTTCGACGCGGTCGTGGGTCACGTACACGGCGGTGATCTGCAGGTCGTTGAGAAAGCTCTTCAACTCTTTGCGGGTCTCCTCGCGGAGTTTGGCGTCCAGGTTACTCAGCGGCTCATCCAGCAACAAGACCTTTGGCTGCGGTGCCAGCGCCCGGGCCAGTGCGACGCGTTGCTGCTGGCCGCCGGAAAGTCTGGTGGCGGGGCGTTTCTCGTAGCCTTCGAGCTGGACGAAGGCCAGGGTTTCGGCGACCCGGCGGCGAATCTCTTCTTTGGGCACCTTCCGGTTCTGTAGCGGGTAGGCGACATTGTCAAAAACGTTCATGTGCGGCCAGATCGCATAGGTCTGGAAGACCATCCCCAGCCCCCGTTTCTCAGTGGGCAGGTTGATGCCCTGCCGGGAAGAGTAAACGATCGTGTCGCCGATCCTGATCTCTCCGGCGTCGGGGTTCTCGAGGCCGACTATGGCGCGCAGCAGCGTCGTCTTGCCGCATCCGGATGGACCGAGCAGCGTGAAGATCAGGTTGGCCGGGATGGTCAGATCAACATCGTCCAGGGCCTTGATGATCCTGCCTTCGGAAGCGTAGTGCTTCCGAAGGCCTGTTATCTGAATTTCCATGCGGTTGCGGGGTTATCGGATGGCAAAAATCTTCTTGAATTCCTCACCCCAGGTGGCGATTTCGTCATCGGAGAGTTCGCGGATCGGGATGACCTGGGCCTGGTCCATGCCGTCAATCGGCGGGAAAACGCCGGGCGTCAGCACATATTCACCGACTTTGGTGGCCAGCAGGCTCATGGCGTCCTTGGACAGCCAGTAATCCATGAATTTCTTCGCCGCTTCGGGATGGGGGGCCTGGGTGGAAATGCCCATGGCCCGGGGGGTGCCCATCAGGGGCTGGTTCTCGACCCGCGCCCAGTCCAGCGGGGCCGGGGCCTTGGTGACGATGTACTTGGGCATGGAGATGCCGATCTGTTTCT
>JAZBPM010000281.1:0-2453 GCA_036351615.1 Desulfofustis sp. | reverse complement strand
GAGCAGCGGATAGAGGATCAGGGATGACAGCAGGGCGGCGATCGGCGCCCTGACCGATCTGACCTGGCGAAGAATGGCCCGGGTCTCCAGGCACAAGCCGGTGGCGAAAAAGGACAGGAAAATGCCGATGCTGAAGACGTCGTAGTCCTGCAGAACCGTTCCCCAGTCCGGCTCGACGAAGCCGATCGCGGCGGCTGCCGCGATGCCGAGGATGAACCATTGTTGCTTGAGAAAACCGAGCACGACCTACCCCATAGATGAAATCCGGATTTTGTCGACGCATTCATACCGGATGCATGGGGCTTCTGCAAAGGTTTGTCTGCCGGGACAGGGGCGTCGGGGTGCCGATTACTGCGGATAGTGCACGTCAAACGGCTGATCGAGATCGAAAAATTCGGTATCCATTGAATTTCCAGCATCCCAGCGGAGCATGATAAAGGCTCCCGACGCGTTGAGTACGGTCCGGGGAGTATGCCAGACATTGGCGGAATAGATCACCGTCTGGCCGCCCGTTGCATGAAACGGTGCAATCCGGGCCAGATCCGGTTCGCCATTGGCCAGTGACGGGCAGACGATGACCAGGTGCCGGGTGCCTTCGAGGGGTACGAACATCTGGTGCGAGAACGGGTGTCGCTCGAATTGGGTTATCCGGGCAGGACAGGGGGCCTGGTGCATGCTCATGTAGGTGACGTTGAGCCGTGCCTGCGGGCGTAGATTCTCGACTCGTCCTGCCCAGGAGTTGTATTCCGGGATCCCCGTTTCGGCCATGAGGACTTGGCCGAAAGGAGCAAACGTTGCCGGATCGAGTGGAGTGGTCGTCAGGAGCATAGTTGTTGTTCCTTGATGCGTTTATGATTGGTCGGTCGGCCCTGTTCCCTCGAGCCATTGGGCCGCCTGCAGTAATCTGCTATCCGCTCCGCGCGGGGCGACGATTTGCAGGCCCAGCGGTAGATCGTCCTCGCCTGTCAGCAGAGGCAGCGACAGGGCGGGGACGCCGCAAAGGCTCCAGAGTGTACAAAATATCGGGCTGCCTGTCGATGCCAGACCGCGCGGCGCCGGTGTTGGGGTGGCGGGGGTCAGGACGCCGTCAAAACCGGCGAGGGCCCGATCGACGGCGTCGGTGATTTCGGCAGCAAGTTCCCGTGCTTCAAGATAGGCGGCCAGTCCGATGGCCTGACCTTCTTCGATCATAGCCAGCAGCTGCGGGCTGATGTGGAGGTGGTGGTGGTCGTAGAAGTGTCGGTAGTGGTAGGCCATCTCCGCCCGCATGATGGTGCGATGGCAACCAACGGCCCTGCCGGCGATGTCCGGCAGCACGATTTCTTCGATATCGACACCGAGAGTGGTTATCCCGGTGAGTATGGCTTCTCTGGCGGCTTCGCTTGCTTCCGGCCAGACGGCGGTGCGAGCCAGGGCCAGGCGTGGCGCAGCGGCGTTGCCGTCGTGCAGCCTGGCCAGATCCGGTGGTGGCCAGGGCTGGGTATCGCCGTGTAGCCGGCTCCGATCGGTGAGGGCCGAGACGAGCAGTGCACTGTCGGAGACGCTGCGGGAAAAGACGCCAACCTGGTCGAGGCTCGGTGCTTGACGCAGAACACCGGCCCTGGAAAGCAAGCCGCCGGTAGGTTTGTAGCCGACGACGCCGCAGTAGGAGGCCGGCCGGATCACCGAGCCGTTGGTCTGGGTGCCGATGGCCAGCGGTACCATCGAGCAGGCCACGGCGGCCGCCGAGCCGCTCGACGAACCGCCCGGTGTCCTGGAATGGTCGTACGGATTGGTCGTCTTGCCGGGGGTGTAGACGGCCAGTTCGGCGGTGACGGTTTTACCGGCGATCAGCGCGCCGGCAGCGCGGAGCAACTCGACCACCCTGGCATCCGTGGCCGGTTGTCGCCCGTGGTGAGCGCTCGTTCCATTTTCCGTCGGCAGATCGCAGGTGTCGAAGATATCCTTGACGCCGACTGGAATGCCATTGAGCACCAGGCCCGCCGCTTGCCCCTCGCGGTGGCGCTGGTCCGCCTGCCTGGCCTGGGCGAGCAGGTGCTCCGGGCTGAGGTGTGCCCAGGCGCCGACGGCGGGCTCCAGCCGGTCGATGCGTTCCAGGCAGGATATGGCCAGTTCCTCACTGTCGAGCCGGTCGTCTGCCATCAGGCGCAGCGCTTCCCCGGCAGTCAGTTCGCAGGGCGGGTTCATGGTGATTGCCGGGCGAAGGCCTCGAGCGCTGCGGTAAAACACTGCAACGGGATGGCCGTCAGCCCGGCGCCGATCTGGCCGACTCCGGGACGCTTGCAGGCGATACCGGTATTGATTACCGGGGTGATGCCGGTCTCGACCACCCGGCGGATATCGATGCCGAGCGGCGCGCCCCGGAAATTGAGCGGCGGCAGCTTGTAGGTCTGGTGTTCGCCGACGGTGATCTCGTACATCTTCAGCGAGGTTTCCACCGCGAACTGGGCGGT
>JAZBPM010000280.1:0-5481 GCA_036351615.1 Desulfofustis sp. | reverse complement strand
CCGATCACCGCGGTGATCGGCTCGGCCGGACCGGAAGCCGTATCCCGGCGCAATCATCAGTGACAAGGGGCCGCCGTGTTTGTCAGGAATTGTTTTGAAGTGTTCGACCGCTGCATCAACTGGTTCCTCGCCCTGCTGATGGCGGCGATGGTGGTGATCATTGCCGCCCAGGTTTGGTACCGTTTCATCCATAACGATCCGCTGTCCTGGTCCGAGGAGGCGGGACGCTATCTCTTTGTCTGGATATCCTTCGTCGGTGCGGCGGCCGGGGTCCGCTACCAGGTCCATCTCGGCATCGATCTGATGGACAAGCTGCTGTCACCGAGCGCCTACCGCTACGCCATTGTCGTGGTCAACCTGATCATCCAGATCTTTCTGCTGGTCATTATTTACTGGGGCTTCAAGATCCTCGGCATCATCCAGTTCCAGGAATCCCCGTCGATGCATATCTCGATGCGCTACCCCTACATGGCCGTACCGGTGGGCTGCATCCTGATGCTGATCAACTCGCTGCGGGTCATGGTGGCCGCGATCCAGAACCGCACGCTGGACCGGGAGGTACGAATATGACTATCATTCTTTTCGTCTCCCTGCTGATCTGCTTTATCATCGGCGTGCCGATCGCCTTTTCCCTCGGCGTCGCCTCGGTGGCCACCCTGCAGTTCGGCTCCGACCTGCCGCTGACGCTTGCGGCCCAGCGGCTCTTTACCGGCACCGATTCATTCCCGCTGATGGCCATCCCGTTTTTCATGCTGGCCGGCGAATTGATGGAGTCGGGGGGTATTTCCCGCCGTCTGTTCGATTTCGCTCACGCACTGGTCGGCTTTATCGCCGGCGGCCTGGCCATGGTGGCTGTGGTGGCGGCGATGTTTTTCGCCGGTATCTCCGGCGCGGCTGCGGCAGATACCGCCGCCGTCGGCGCGGTCTCCATCCCGGCAATGATCCGCAAGGGGTATAACCGCGGTTTTGCCGCCGCCGTCCAGGCGGCCGGCGGCTCGATCGGCGTCATCATCCCCCCGTCGATCCCGATGATCATCTTCGGCGTGGTCGGCGGCGTCTCCATCGGCAAGATGTTTCTCGGCGGCTTCATCCCCGGACTGCTGATCGGCGGCAGCCTGATGATCGTCAGCTATTTCATGGCCAAGAAGGCCGGCTATGAACGCGATTCTTTTCTCGGTTTCGCGACCATGGGTCGCACGTTTCTCGGCGCCTTCTGGGCCCTTTTGATGCCGATCATCATTCTCGGCGGCATCCTCGGCGGCATCTTCACCCCGACCGAAGCCGCGGTGGTTGCGGCCATTTACGGGATGATCGTCGGCTTTGCCGTCTACCGCGAACTGAAACTGCGCGACCTGCCGAAAATCTTCGCCAAGGCCGCCGTTTCCACGTCGACGGTGATGCTGCTCATCGCCACCGCCAATATCTTCGGCTGGATCCTGACCGCCGAACGGGTACCGCAGAACGTCGCCGCCTACCTGGTCAACCTGACCTCCTCGCCGGCGGTGCTCTACGCGCTAATCCTGATCTGCCTGCTGGCCATCGGTACCTTCATGGAAACCTCGGCCTCGCTGATCATCCTGACCCCGGTCTTCCTGCCGGTGATCCAGCAGTTCGGCATCGATCCGGTACATTTCGGCGTCATCATGGTCACCGCCCTGGCTATCGGCATGTTGACCCCGCCGCTCGGGATCTGCCTGTTCATAGCCTGCAATATCGCACAGATCCAGCTATCCGAAATCGTCCGCTATATCCTCCCCTTTCTAACCGTGATGATCGGAGTGCTGCTGCTGATGACCTACGTCCCCGATATTGTCATGTTTATCCCGAACACCTTTGGAGATTAACCCATGGCCAGCGTCACCATCCCCTTCAACGGCTCACCGCTTGCTTTCGACGTTCCCGAGCGCAATCTGGCCGAGGTATTGAGCCCGCAGCCGTCAACGCCGCTGCCCGACCTGGACCGGTCCATCGAGGCCGCCCTGGCCCGACCGATCAACCAGCAGCCACTGGAAACACTCGTCAAACCGGGTGACCGGGTGATGCTCGTCAGTGACGACGTGACCCGGCTGACCCCGGTCGACCGGATCATTCCCCGCCTGCTCGACCGCCTCAACCGGGCCGGGGTCGCCGATGAACAGATCAGTTGCATCATGGCACTGGGCACCCATCGCTACATGACCGAGGAAGAACTGGAAAGCCGTGTCGGCTCAGCCGTCTACGGGCGGATCCGGGTCTTCAATCACGAATGGCGCCAGCAGGAGAACCTGGTCGACCTCGGCTCTTCGGCACAGGGTACGCCGCTGCAGGTCAACCGGCTCGTGGCCGAAGCGGATGTGGTCATCGGCCTCGGAGCCATCGTGCCGCACCATATCGCCGGTTTTTCCGGCTCATCGAAGATCATTCAGCCGGGCGTCTGCGGACCGCGCACCACTGCGGAGACGCACATGCTCTCCTGCAGCGGCGGCGATTCGTTTCTCGGCATGGCCGACAACCCGGTACGCCGCGACATGGACGACATGGCCGACCGGGTCGGCATGCGCACCATCTGCAACGTGGTCATGGACAGCGAGGGCCGCTCCGTCGGCGTTTTCTACGGCGAGATGCGCGGCTGTTTCGCCGCCGGCATCGAACTGGCCAGGAAGATCTACGGCGTGACCTACCGGGAAACCCCGGATATCGTCGTGGCCAACTCGTATCCCTGCGACCTCGACTTCTGGCAGTCCCATAAATCGCTCTACCCGGCCCAGCGCATGGTCCGGCCGGGCGGCACGATCATCGTCTGCACGCCGGCACCGGAAGGTATCAGCCCGGTGCATACCGATCTGCTCGATTACACGTCATGGTCTTCGGAGCAGATAAAGGCCGCCTATCGCAGCGGTGAGATCCGCAACGGCGTGGCGGCGGCGCTTGCCACCGCCTGGGCCCTGGCCCGGGAGAAGGCCTCGATCATCATGTACTCCCCGGGCATCCCGGCAGCGGATAAGGTGCGGCTCGGCCACACCCACGCCGCCACCGTCGACGACGCGGTGGCCGAGGCACTGCGCCTCCAGGGTCCGGACGCCCGGCTCACGGTGTTGACCCACGCCCCGGACATGCTGCCCATCCCGGCCCCCTCCGGCGATCGGTAACGATGAGCGAGCGGCTGCGTATCGCGGTCATCGCCGACGACCTGACTGGGGCGGCCGATACCGGGGTGCAGTTCTGCCCGGCAATCGGTCCGGTACTGTTGACCACCGGCATCAACGAGTTGCCGACCGGCCGGCTGGACCTGCCGGCCGGCCTGGCCGTCAGCACCGACAGCAGACACCTGGACGACCGATCCGCGGGACTCGCCGTGCAACGGAGTGCAGGCCGCATCTCAACACTGGCACCGGATACGATCTACAAGAAGATCGACTCCTGCCTGCGGGGCAATCTCGGCGCTGAACTCGACGCCCTGCTAAAGACCACCGGTGCCGCCGCCAGTTTTGTCGCCCCCGCCTATCCGGCCCAGGGACGCACCACCATCGACGATGTCCATCGATTACACGGGGTGCCGGTGGCCGACACGGAGATCGGCCGCGACCCGCTCGGACCGGTCCGGGAATCACGCCTGTCAAAGCTCCTGGCCGGGCAAAGCCGTCTCACCGTCGGCCGAATCGGTCTTGACCAGCTCGATAAACCCGCCGATCGATTGTCGGCCCGGGTCCAGACACTGATCGACAGCGGTTGTCACCACCTGGTCTTTGATGCCGAAACGACCGGTCACCTCGATAGCATCGCCCGCCTGGCCAGCCGCTACGGCAGCACCATCCTGCCGGTCGGCTCGGCCGGACTGGCCGGCAGTCTGGCTCGCATCATGGCTGGTGAACAAGTCGCGCCTCCCCGTCCACGTCGACCGATGGTAAAGCGGTGGCTGCTCGTCTGCGGTTCCGCCTCTGCTGTGCTGGCCCGGCAGGCGAATCGTCTCGCCGCTGCCACCGGCTGGCCACTGTTGAGCCTTTCGCCGGCGACACTGCTCACCGGCAATGACGCTGCCGTTCAGGCGATCGAGGGGCCCCGGAGCCTGATCCTGACAATCGCAGCAGACGAAGATGCCAAATCGCCCGAGGCACCCGAACGGATCGTTCGCGCCCTGGCTGGAATTGTTGTCGTGCTGCTGCCAAAGATTCGACCGGATGCCTTGTTCCTGTCCGGCGGCGACACCGCCGAAGCCGTTCGCTGCCGCGTCGGCGCCGATGGCCTGCTGCTCCACGAAGAGATGCTGCCCGGCCTGGTTCGCAGTGAACTGGTCGGCAGCCGCCACAGCGGCCTGACGGTTATTACCAAGGCCGGCAGTTTTGGCGAGGACGACACCCTGATCACGCTCGTCAACCATTTAGCCCCGTAAAGGATAAGCAATCATGCACACCCCTGACTCCCTCCCCCTGCTCGGCATCACCATGGGCGATCCCGGCGGCGTCGGCCCGGAAGTCTGCGCCAGGGCCTTGGCCGACCCGGACATCTACCGGATCTGCCGGCCGCTGATCATCGGCGATGCCGCCATCATGACCAATGCCGTGGCCTTCAGCCATCTCGACCTGGCGATCAACAGCTGCTCCGCTGTTACCGACGGCCGCTTTACCTGGCAGACCATCGACGTGCTCGACTTGGCCAACCTACCGCTGACCGAGTTGCGCCACAAGACCGACACCGCCGCCCAGGGCCGCGCCTCGTTTCAGTACATCAAACGAGCCATCGACCTGGCGCTGGCCGGAGAAATCGACGGCACGGTCACCGCACCGATCAGCAAGGCGGCCATCAATCTCGCGGGCTTTCACTACAGCGGCCACACTGAAATCTACGGTGAACTGACCGGGACCACCGACTATGCGATGATGCTCGCCGACAGCCGTTTCCGCGTGACCCATGTCTCCACCCATGTCTCCTTGCGCGAAGCCTGCGACCGGGTAAAAAAAGAACGGGTCCTGAGAGTGATCGAGTTGACCGCCGCCACCCTGCAGCAGCTCGGCATCGAGCAACCGCGCATCGCCGCCGCCGGCCTTAATCCGCATTGCGGCGAGGGCGGCCTGTTCGGCACCGAAGACGACAGGGAGATCGCCCCGGCGGTGGCCGCCGCCGTTACCGAAGGAATTACCGCCGAGGGACCATTGCCGGCGGACACGGTTTTTTCCAAGATGCAGGGCGGCCTCTACGATGCGGTCGTCGTCATGTACCACGACCAAGGCCATATCCCGGCCAAACTGGTCGGCTTTCATTACGACGAAAAAACCGACTCCTGGGACCAGATGGCCGGAGTCAACGTAACCATCGGACTGCCGATCATCCGCACCTCGGTCGATCACGGCACCGCCTATGACCGGGCCGGCGATGGCCGAGCCAACCCGCAATCGATGATTGAGGCAATCAGGCTGGCCGCCCGCCTGGCCTCCTGACATCTGCCGTTACACAAGTACGAGACGGTCGCACGAACTACCTCTTTGCCAGCGGAGAGACGCTATG
>JAZBPM010000279.1:0-4534 GCA_036351615.1 Desulfofustis sp. | reverse complement strand
CGATATCGTGGCCCTGTCCAAAGGCATGGCCTCGGGCTATTTCCCGCTCGGAGCGGTGATGTGCCGTGGTGATATCGTTGACGACGTCCTGGCGGCCGGCGGTTTTCCGCACGGCCACACCTATGCCGGCAACCCGATGGCCTGCGCGGTCGGTCGGGCGGTGCTCAAGCGGATTGTCGATGACGGTCTGGCCGACCGGGCTGCGGCAATGGGCGAGCGACTCCTGCAGGGCCTCCGGCGCCTGGCAGTAAAATATCCGATTATCGGCGAGGTGCGCGGCAAAGGATTGTTGACGGCCCTGGAGTTCGTCAGCGACCGGGGCGCGCGCACCCCGTTTGCCAATCACCTCCAGGTGGGCAACCTGGTCACCGCCCGGGCCTTTGACAACGGGCTGATCGTCTATCCCCGGCGATCGATCAACGGGCTTTCCGGCGACCACATCCTGGTTGCCCCGCCGCTGATCATCAAGGAGACGGAGGTGGACGAGCTGCTCGACAGGCTGGATCGCAGTCTGGATGAAGCATCGACCCGGCTGGCCGGTGCCTGAGGCTGCTCTGGTGCGGGCCGATCCACAAGGCATTGAATCCGCCGGGCGGACTCAATGTGAACAGTGCAACCGACAACAAGAGGAGAGAGTCTCATGAAGCGAACAATGACCGTTGTAATGACCTTTTGGGTGGCCGCTTTTCTGTTTCTGCAACCGGCCTGTGCCGATGATCTTCAGCGGATCAAGGCGGAGGGCGAATTGACCATGGCCATGAGCGGCCAGTACCCGCCCTTCAATTTTGTCAACGACAAGAATGAACTGACCGGCTTCGATGTCGAAATCGGCAAAGAGATTGCCCGTCGGATCGGGGTAACCGGTGTCCCGATCAGCACAGCCTGGGACGGTATCATTGCCGGTCTGTTGGCGAAAAAACACGATCTGATCTGCGGCAGTATGGCCATCACCGAAGAACGGCTCAAGTCGATTGATTTTTCCGACCCTTACTATCGATCCGGCGCGCAGATGTTTGTCAAGAAGGGTTCGCCGATTACCTCGGTGGACGATCTCTCCGGCAAAAAGATCGGGGTGACACTGGGCACCACTTTCGAAACGTGGATCAGGGAACATATCAAGGATGTCGATATCCGCACCTACAAGGGTGACCCGGATATTATCCTGGAGGTGACCAACGGTCGTCTTGACGGGTTTGTCACCGACCGGATCGTCGGTGCCCTGGCCATCAAGGACAAAGGTGCGCCGATCCAGATGGTCGGGGATCTGCTCTATGAAGAAAAAATGGGCATAGCGATGCGCCAGAACAATCCGGAACTCAAGCAGGCCATCAACGACGCCTTGCAGGCCATGAAAGACGACGGAACCTACAAAGAAATCTCGATGAAATGGCTTGGCATCGATGTCCGCTGAGTCTCGATCGTTCGCTCTTGTCCGCCGGGATCAGCTGATCCCGGCGGCGCCGCCCGGCAATGATCGCCGGCTGTAAGTGTGTAATGCGGGTCAGTCCCTCCGCCTCGAGAATTGTGCATCCGGGAAGAACAGGCTCTTTCCGGGGGACAGGTTCTCGCACCGGGCCGCAGGTGGAACTATTCTGAACCGGCTGTTTCGTTACCGTCTTGTCTCGTCTGACGAGGACCTTCGGGGTAACGATCGTTCCGGTTTGTACGAGGCCGTTAAAACAGGAACCGCGTATGTTCGATTGGAATATCATCATTCACTATTTCCCGTTTTTTATCACCGGGGCGCTGTTGACCCTGAAAATCTCCATTTTGTCCCTGTTGTTCGGACTCATATTCGGTTTGGTCGCGGCATTGTGCAAGCTGTCGAGCAATCCATTGCTCCGTTGGCCGGCGGTCTTCTACGTCTGGCTGATTCGTTCCACCCCGTTGCTCGTGCAGTTGTTCATCATCTATTTCGGCCTGCCGCAGATCGGGATAGACCTGGGGCCGTTTTTTTCCGGGGTTCTCGGCCTGGCCTTGAACGTCGGCGCCTATAATGCGGAAACCATCCGCGGCGGCATCATTTCGGTGCCGTACGGCCAGACGGAGGCGGCCCGGTCGCTCGGCATGAACGCGGCGCTGGCGATGCGCCGGATCATCCTGCCGCAAGCCCTGCGCATCATCATCCCGCCGTTGGGCAACAATTTCGTTATCCTGATCAAAGACACCTCGCTCGTCTCAACCATCACCGTCGTCGAACTCACCCTGACCGCTCAACGTCTCATCGGTTCCACGTACAAACCGTTCGAGATGTACGTGATGGCGGCGGTCCTGTACGCTGTTTTGACTTCTTCAGCCAGTCTGCTGCTCACCTGGGTGGAGAGGCGCACTCGCACGGAGGCTCGAAGATCATGACATCGCATTCACCGGACCGGACCCAGTCAACCATGCTGCATATCAACAACCTCCAGAAGAGCTTTGGCGACCTGGCCGTGCTCAACGGTGTCAACCTGGAGGTGGCCCAACAGGAAGTGCTGGTCATCATCGGGCCGAGCGGGTCGGGCAAATCGACGCTGCTCCGCTGCGTCAATCACCTGGAACCTCCCACCGGCGGCGAAATCTACCTTGAGGGGGTGTTGATCAACGATACCACCAAGAGCCGCCGGGCCTTCGAGAGTCATCTGAACCGGATTCGCTGCGAAGTCGGCATGGTCTTTCAGCAGTTCAACCTGTTTCCGCATATGACCGTGCTGGAGAACATCATGGAGGCACCGATTCAGGTACTCGGTGTGAAGCGCGATGAGGCTCGCCAGGCTGCCGTATCCTTGCTCGATCGAGTCGGTTTGGCCGACAAGATGGACAACTATCCGTGCATGCTCTCCGGCGGCCAGCAACAGCGGGTGGCCATAGCCCGAGCCCTGGCTATGAAACCGAAGGTGATGCTCTTTGACGAGGTCACCTCGGCGCTCGATCCGGAACTGGTCGGCGACGTGCTACGGGTCATGGAAGGACTGGCGCGTGACGGCATGACGATGCTGGTGGTTACCCATGAGATGGGGTTTGCCGAGAAGGTCGGCGACAGGGTCATTTTTATGGCCGACGGGCTGGTGGTCGAGGATGCGCCGCCCCAGGAGATATTCAGCGCCCCGAAGGAGGCGCGTACCAGGCAGTTTCTTGCCGAGGTCCTGAAATGATCGACAAGACGACCTCTGTCGACCAGGCGATCGCACCGCTGACCGATGGTCAGATCGTCATGGTGGGCGGTTTCGGTGTGCCCGGCACACCGTTTTTGCTGATTGAAGCACTCCTTGCCAAAGGGGTGAGTGAGTTGACCCTGATCAAGAACGAGGCCAACGAGGCCGGGCTCGGCGTCTCGAAACTGATCGAGGCCGGCCGGGTCAGACGGTTGATCACCTCACACCTCGGGCTGAACGCAACAGTCATTGGTCTGATGAACAGCGGGGCGATCGGGGTCGAATTCTTCCCCCAGGGCATCCTGGCCGAAAAGATCAGGGCCGGTGGCGCCGGTCTGCTGGCCATCGTCACCGATATCGGTATCGATACCATCCTGCGCAACGACAAGCAGCTACTACGCTGCGGCGATCGAGACGGAATCGTCGAGCCGGCTCTGCGCGCCGATATCGCCCTGGTCCATGCGGCCAAAGCCGATCGAGCCGGCAACCTGGTCTACGAGAAGAGTGCCCGCAACTTCAACCCGCTGATGGCTACCGCCGCCGATCTGGTGATTGCCGAGGCGGAACAGGTGGTCGAGATCGGCGAGTTGGCGCCTGACGAGATCCATACTCCCGGCGCGTTTGTCGACCGGGTAGTCGCAATCGAGGAACTTCTGCCTGCCTACGGAGTGTTGCACCATCATGTCCGTTGACGCCAAAACGAAAATTGCCCGCCGGGCAGCCCGTGAAATTCAGGCCGGCCAGGTGATCAACCTGGGTATCGGCATTCCGACCCTGATCCCGTCTTTCCTGCCGCCCGGTCTGCCGCTGACCATGCACTCGGAAAACGGTATCATCGGTGCCGGCACCATCAGTGCGCCCGGCAAGGCCGATCGGAACCTGATCGATGCCGGCGGCACCTACATCACCGTGGTGCCGGGTGCGTCATTTTGTGATTCGGTGCTCAGTTTTTCACTGGTCCGGGGCGGCCGGTTGGACGTGAGCTTTCTCGGGGCCCTGGAGGTCTCGCAGCAGGGCGATCTGGCCAATTGGATCATCCCCGGGAAATTCGCCCCCGGCATCGGCGGCGCCATGGAACTCGCGCAGAAGGCACGGCGATTGATCATCACCACCACCCACGCTACCAGGAAGGGCGAGCCGAAAATTTTGCGCTCCTGCACGCTGCCGTTGACTGCGCGGGCCTGTGTCGATCTGATCATTACCGAATTGGCGGTGATCAGTGTGCAGCCCGACGGCCTGGTGCTCGAAGAGATCGCTACGGAGACCGAACTGGAGACCGTCCTGCAGCTGACCGAGGCGCCGCTCGTCGTCGGGTCGACCCTCAAGCGGTTCTAGCTACCCCCACATGAATGATGGTCACAACGAAGCATGAAAATCGGTATCGTGGTCGGATGGGCTGG
>JAZBPM010000278.1:0-7608 GCA_036351615.1 Desulfofustis sp. | reverse complement strand
GGCGGCCACACCCTGCGGCTGTTGATGCCTTCAGATCTTGAAGAATTGCTCGAAGGCCGAGACCCATTCGCCGACGTATCCCGATTTCCGTTCTGGTCACGGCTCTGGGAAGCGGCTCGGGTGCTTGCCGAGGTGCTCGTTGCAACCGCCGATCGGCCCGCCGGGCGCCTGCTTGAACTGGGCGCCGGGCTCGGCGCCCCAGGCCTGGCGGCCGCGGCTGCCGGTTATCAGGTGGTCCTGAGCGATTATGAACAGTCCATCATCGATTTTCAGCGAGTCAGCGCTGCCGCCAACGGCTTGACCGACGTGCGTTGCGTTTTGTTGGATTGGCTTGATCCTCCGAAGATGGAGCGTTTTAACGTGATTGCCGGGGCGGAGATCTTGTTCCGGGAGGAATTCGTTGAACCGTTGCTCCGGATATGCGAAAACTATCTGCAACCGGATGGCATCGTTTATCTGGCTCATGACGTGCGACGCCAATGCCTGCCGGTTTTTCTCCGGGCGGCGCAACAGCGTTTTGTCATCGGTAGCCGCAAACAGACTCTCTCCAGAGACGGGCAAACATTCGATATCCTAGTGAATCGATTACAGCGTCGGCGTGATCACCAGTAAGGGGCGGAAGTACGGATGGGAGGAAGCGATCAGGCAATAACGACGTCTCGTGTCTGGTACCCGGTCAATCTTGATATCTCCGGACGGTTGTGCCTGGTGGTCGGCGGTGGCCGGGTAGCCGCTCGAAAAATTTCAGCACTGTTGCTGAGTCGAGCGGTGGTGCGGGTCGTCAGCCCCGATTCGTGCGGCAAGGTTCGCAGATTGGCGGAAGAAGGTAGGGTCGAGTTGATCGAGCGTGCTTTTCAAGACGATGATCTGACCGGCGTCTTTCTCGTCTTTGCCGCCACTAATATACCGGCTGTTCAGCATAGAATCGCCGAGCAGGCCAGACTGCGTGACGTGTTGCTCAACAGTGCCGAGAATCCTGGGTTGTCGTCTTTTCTTGTGCCGGCCCGGGTGCGGCGCGGAGATTTGTTGCTGGCTGTCTCGACGGGAGGTGCCAGCCCGGCACTGTCGGCGCTGTTGAAACGCAAGCTGGCCCTGCAATTTGGCCCCGAATACGCGTTGCTCGTCCAATTGATGGCGGCTGTCCGCCAGACGGTGGGCCTCGGCGGGGATCACGTGGCGGGTAACCGGATGCTGTTTCATGATCTGCTGGCCCTGCCGATTCTCGAGGCAATCCGAGAGCGTGATTGGGATGGCCTGCGCATGCTTTTGCATGGCGTTCTGCCGACCGGGATCGATGGGGATGTATTGGTCAGACAAATCGTTGATCGAGAACGATTCGAGCAGTAAAGGGGAGGTGACCGGCCGATGTTCCAACAGCCGCTGTTTCATCAGCTCAATTCGTTTTTGTTTCTCTGCGTTCTGGGGATAACACTGGCGGCATCCCTGAGCTATCTTACTTTCTTCGTCAGCCAGCGCAATCGGGCGCGCGATTGGGCGAGGCGATTGCTGTTCGCCTCCTGGATCACGCAAACCCTCTATATCGTTTCGCGCTATCTGCTGATCGGCAACACCCCGGTTACCACCTACCATGAAACGGTGGTTTTTTTCGCTTGGGCGACGACCGCTGCCTACCTGTCTTTTCGCTGGCGCTATACCGTCAAGAACTTTGGCACGTTTGTCTCCCTGCTCATTTTTGCCCTTCTGGTGGCCGCATCTTTTGCTTCTCGGGAGGTCATCCCGCTCGAGCCGCCGCTGCGCAGCTGGTGGCTGCCGGTCCATGCCGGGTTTTCGCTGATCGCCTATGGCTTCCTCGGGCTCGCTTTCTGTGGCGGACTGATGTACTTGCTCCTGGAGCGTGAGTTGAAGAGCAGACGGCTCGGCTATTTTTTCAACCGTTTGCCGTCGCTTGACGCACTTGATCAACTCAACTCCCATTGCCTGACGATCGGCTTCGTCTTCCTCTGCCTCGGCATGATCTCCGGTTCTTTCTGGTCGAAACAGGCTTGGGGGACGTATTGGCGCTGGAACCCCAAGGAAGTCTGTTCGCTGATCATCTGGTTGGTCTTCCTGGCCCAGATTCACTTGCGTTTTACCGTCGGCTGGCGCGGCCGTCGGGCGGCGTACATGATGGTCGCCGGTTTTATCGTCGTGATTCTGACACTGTGGCGGGTGACCACCTGATGCAACGGAATACCTGCATGATCGCCGGCAGATCCCTCACCCTGCTTGGCGTCAACCATAAGTCGACTCCGGTGGAGATTCGCGAGCGGATGGCCCTGACCGACGGTTACGAAGAGGCCCTTTTCCAGCTGAAGCGGATTGCCGGGGGGCTCGAGTTTTATCTGCTGTCCACCTGCAACCGGGTCGAGTTGCTTTTTGCTTCTCAAGGCGAGGAAGAGATCGAACGGCAGATGATTCATTTTCTGTTCGGCGACGCCATCGATGAGACGGAGCGGTTGCGCTATTCCTATTGCTACCGAGATGGTGAAGCGGTCAACCACCTCTTTCAGGTCGCCGCTTCACTCGATTCGCTGGTGGTCGGCGAAGCCCAGATCCTCGGTCAAATCAAGGAAGCCTATCGTTATGCGGCCGCCCATCGGTGCACCGGACCGCTGCTCAACAAGTTACTGCACAAAGCGTTTTCGGTCGCCAAGCGGGTGCGCAGTGAGACCGGCATCGGCTCGTCGGCGGTTTCCATCAGCAGCGCCGCCGTCGAACTGGCGAGAAAGATCTTCGGCCGGCTCGACGATAAAAAGGTATTGTTGATCGGCGCCGGTGAAATGGCCGAATTGGCGGCAGAACATTTGCTTGGCCAGGGAATTGGTGAAGTGGTCGTGGCCAACCGGACATTGTCCCGGGCCGTCGAGCTGGCACGGCGATTCCACGGCCAGGCCTGCTCTCTTGAAGAGCTCACGAGCAGGATAGAAGAGGTCGATATCGTCATCTCCTCCACCGGAGCTACGGATCTGGTCCTCCGCGGCGAAGACGTCCGACCGCTGATGCGCAGCCGGCGCAACCGGCCGCTGTTCTTTATCGATATTGCCGTGCCTCGCGATCTCGATCCGGCCCTGAACGACATCGACAATGTCTTCCTCTACGATATCGACGATCTCAGCCAGGTGGTCGAAGGAAACCGCGCCGAACGGGAAAAGGAAGCCATCAAGGCGCGGCGTATTATCGACGAAGAAACTCTGAAGTTCTGCCGCTGGCAGGCTGGCTTGGCCGTTACGCCGACCATCGCCGCGCTCCGTCGGAAAGCCGACGACATTTGTCGCCGGGAGTTGGAACGGACGCTGCCGAAATTGCAGTTGAGCGAGGCCGACCGGCAAAAGGTCGAAAAGCTGGCTCAGGCAATCAGCGCCAAGATGCTTCATGATCCGCTGCTTTTTCTGAAAAGCGAATCCTGCCGGCCGGGAGACGATACCAAAATCGATATGGTCAGAACGGTTTTTGGCCTCCAAGACGACAATGAAGGGACCGGGAACAGCAATGACGGATCCGCTTGAAGACGAGTGGTATGCGGTCCGTTATTCCGGAGAACTTCCCGAAGTGGCGTTGCATTCGGCCTTCTATTATCTCGGTGAGGATGAAAGTGGGCCGCGCTTGACCCTGACTCGCGAGCAGTGCCGCCGTTTGATCGAGGCCGCCGCGGAGCGTTTCCGGGAGATTATCCTGCGTGACCTGCTGCCCGCCAACCGCTCGTCTCCGGGTTACCGCGGCGTGCGGCGGGCAATGATCAACTGGCACCGCTATCGGCAGTTCTGCCGGCGGCAACGGTTTGATCGTCCGGAACTGCGCCGGCAGGTTGCCGCGCAATTGCTCGTCCTGCTGGCGGCGCACTGTGCTGACCGCAAGCAGGGGCACGACTCCGGCATCAATTGCAGCTTTGCCGAGTTGAGCGTCTTTCTCCGGCAACTGAACCTGTCCCTGTCGGCCGTGCCGCCGGAAACAGCATTATTGTGCCGCCGGGAGGCAGAGGCCACCGATGTTCGGGGAGCCGCGGCAACCCGCCGCTGATCGATCCCGCTTTTCTTTGAGCCTTTTGCAAAACTTAGATTTTCGTTCGAAATCAAGGCATGCGAAAAATTTTACCGCAGGCATATATATGATATTCCGATGATAAAATTTTGAGCATAACGCAGAGTTTGGGCGAAAAGATTGTTTTGCAAATGGCTCCTTTGTGTGGAATTTGTCCGGAGCTTCTGGTAAGACTGCTTCGTGTTCTCCCCTCTCCCGAGGTCGGTCTCCGGCACCGGGCCAACCCGAGCGCAACGAGTTTTCATGAAATCCTGCAACCACCTTTTCCGGATAACAATCCTGCTCATCACTCTGTCCCTCACCGCTCCCTGGTGCCTTGCCGAAGGCGGCAGCGACGGAGGCGACGACGTCGATCAGAAACGCAACAAGCTGATCGGTTATATCCTCGGCAAACAGTTGCCGACGCTCCATTTCAGCGATCGGGAGATGAATGACGCCCTGTCGCGTGCCGCGTTCGATCTCTACCTGAAACAGCTTGATTTTCAGAAGCGCTTCCTGCTGCAGTCGGATGTCGAAGAACTCAAGGAGTTTGCTGAACTGATCGACGACAACCTGGTACGCGGCACCATCACGCTTCCGGAAACCGGCTATGCAATCCTGGAAGAGCGAATCCGGCAGGTCGAGACCATCGTTGCCGACCTGCTCGCCGAAAAGATGGACCCGGATCAGCCGGAGAGCATGGAGTCGGACCCGGAAAAACTTGATTACGTCGAAGATCTCGAGGGCTTGCGGCAGCGCTGGCGGCTGTTGCTCAAAGCGCAGATCATCAATCGCTACCTGGATCTGGAAGACCAGCGTCAGGCCGACGGTCAGCCGATCGATCGGGCTGCGTTGTGGGCGGAGGCGCGGGAACGGGTGAGCAAACGGTTCACCGATTTTTTCCATCGATTGCATCAGGAAACCCGGCAGGATCACTACGACCGCTATTTCAACGCGGTCGCCCGGGCCTTTGATCCGCACACCAATTATATGGCGCCGGACCGCAAGGAGGATTTCGATATCCATATGCGCGGCAGCCTTGAGGGAATCGGGGCCTTGCTGCGCGAGGAAGACGGCTATATCAAGGTTGTCCGGATCATTCCCGGCAGTGCCTCGGCCCGCCAGGGACGATTGCAGGCCGAGGACATCATTCAGGCCGTTGCCGAAGGTGATGAGGAGGCCGTCGAGATTACCGACATGCGGTTGCGGGATGCCGTCCGCCTGATTCGCGGGCCGAAAGGAACCGAGGTCCGGCTGACGGTGATGAAACCGGACGGTACCAAGGATATCATCCCGATTGTCAGGGATGTGGTGCAGATCGAAGAGACGTTTGTCAAGCAGACGGTTCTCGAGGTCGACGACCATCGTTTCGGCTATATCAGCATCCCCAGCTTTTACCGCGATTTCGAAAAGAGCGGCGGCAGCGAGCAGGGACGCAATTCAACGGATGATACGCGAAATGCCATCCTGGCGTTGAAGGAGCAGGGGATTGAAGGCATTATTCTCGATCTTCGCGATAACGGCGGCGGTTCGCTTGTCGATGCGGTTGATATTGCCGGCCTGTTTATCAATGAGGGTCCGGTGGTGCAGGTGAAGAACAGTTACGGTCTCAAACGTATCCTGGAAGACGAGGACGATTCGATCGTCTACGACGGTCCGCTGGTAGTGCTCGTCAACCAGTTCTCCGCTTCGGCATCGGAGATTGTCGCCGCGGCACTGCAGGACTATCGCCGGGCTGTTGTTATCGGCGGGCAGCATACACACGGCAAAGGGACGGTGCAGACCATTATCGACCTCAACGAGAATATCCCGCTGCTGCATCTGAGGCGTTACGACGACCTCGGGGCACTGAAGGCGACCATCCAGAAATTCTACCGAGTCAACGGCGGCTCCACCCAGTATCGCGGTGTTGAACCGGATATCGTCCTCCCCAGCCTGTTTCAGCATCTGGAATCGGGAGAGCAATACCTCGATTATTCGTTACCGTGGGATCAGGAATCACCGGCAGACTACCGTCCTTACCGTGACAAGATCACCGATCTGGAAACGGTTGTCGAGCGCAGTCGGCAGCGTCTGGCCGCCTCCGAAGAACTGCAGCTCATCGAAGCGGAGGCCGTTCGCTCCCGACAACGCAGCGAACAGACCTTGTTGACCCTGGACATCGATTCGATGCGTGCCCGGCGCGACGAAGAACGGCAGGCTCGGGAACGGGTAGGCGCCAATTATCTTCGCCTGGAGCAGGAACTGCAGATGAACGACGATGGTGGTGATGAACAGGATGATGCGCCAAGCGATAATGACGACCGTACCGACTGGATCAAAAAGGTTTCCACGGACCCTTACATCTCGGAAGCGCAGATGATTCTGCGCGACCTGACCGATTTGCTGACCCCCTAGCAGTCTCTGCCAAGACGTGGAACGGCCGCGGATTCGGGCCGTTCCTCCTATAATTAGTCTTGAAAAAGCGACATAAAAGTGCTAGTTACTTGCTTTTGTGAATGGCCGTTCATTCAGGTCATTGAACCGTTTGACATTGCTCGATAACAGGGATGAGCGGAGAAGATCGTCGGTATGGAACTCACGGAAGCGCTACACAACAACAGGTACACCATCGTTGATAAGTGGGTTGCCTATACCCTGGCCACCTATCAGGCCACCGACTTTCTGAACAAAGAAAAAGACCGCTTCGCCAACCCGATCGGCTCGACGATCCGTACTTCGCTGAAAACACTATTTCAGCTTCTGCTGAAAGGTGGAGACGGGGCAACGTATGCCGAGCCGCTGTCGCAGATCATGCATCTGCGATCGGTCCAAGATTTCACGCCGTCGCAGGCCGTTGCGCCGCTCAACGCGGTCAAGCATATCACCAGGGACGTTCTTGCCGCCGACAAACAAACCAAAGACCTGGTCAAGGACCTTTACGATTTCGAGTTTGCCGTTGATCTGGCGGTGCTCGCCGCATTCGACCTGTACATGCAATGCCGGGAGAAGGTGTACCGGATCCGGATAGCTGAGATCAAATCCGGAGCCGCTATTCTTACAGACAGCGCCTGTCCATCCAAGGCGTTGAAGAATATACGGAAAATAAACGAGTAAAGCGAAAATAACTGGATGTCGTCTCCTGCCGATCGGGGTGCCGGGGGAGTCGTGCTTCCACAACAGTTCACCATGAAGCGAGGTTAAGAAATGAAGTATGCTTATTCATTCCTGGCGGTCATTGCCCTGATCTTGATTGCCTGGCTTGGCTCCCAGATACCGGGAATGCAATACTTTTTCGGTGTTGCGGTTCCCTATCTGGCCATCATGGTCTTTTTAGGCGGCTTTGTTTACCGAGTCGTCTACTGGGCCAAATCACCCGTTCCTTTTTCGATCCAGACCTCCTGCGGACAGGCGAAATCTCTTGATTTCATCAAGCCCAACCGACTCGAGTGTCCGAACACCAACGCCGAGGTCGTGGCCAGGATGGCCCTGGAGGTCCTGACGTTCCGGTCCCTGTTCAGAAACACCAAATCTGAAATCTATGACGGCCCGAAGATAACCTACGAGTCGTCGAAATGGCTCTGGTTGTTCGGCCTGATGTTTCACTATTCG
>JAZBPM010000277.1:0-2456 GCA_036351615.1 Desulfofustis sp. | reverse complement strand
TAAGGACCGAATGGCCTTCAGGTTGAACAGGTTGGACTTATTCCTATAAGACTTGGGAGCGTTGACTCGTGGTGACGGTGTTGTCAGGCCAAATTGAAACTTGACGTCCGTTTTTTGTCAGATCAAGCCCAGATTCACACATTTTATGCTTTTTTGTGATTGCCAATGATGGGGGGTTAGTGAACGAGAAAAAACAGCCAGGGCAAGACGACGATCAGCAGACAGGTCGAAAAAAGCCAGCAGGTGTTGGCGAGATCGAGATCAAGATCGTAGATTGAGGCGGCGACGATAGCGTTGAAGCCGACCGGCATCGAGGAGGCAACGAGTACCACCTGCATGGGCAATCCGTTGCCGACTTCGTCCAGGCCGATAAGATGGCTGACGAAATAAGCGGTGGCCGGCAGTACCAGGAATTTCACGGCGGAGATGGTGGCCCCGAACCGTGCATGCTGACGCAGATTGCCGATTTCGAGGCCGAGACCGATCGAGACGAGCAGCAGAAAAGTCCCTGTCGGAACGCACAACATACTGACGGTATCAAAGAGTTGCGGCCGCTCGATACCTGAAAGATTCAAGACGATTCCGCCGAAAAAAGCACACAGTGAGACAACGATAAACGGATCGGTGACGATTCCGATCATATGCTGAATCGGCCTGAAGGTGCCTGCCGCATGCTTGCTGTAACCTTTGGCGATGGGAAAGATGATTCCGTAATAGACGGCCTCTTCGAACAGTTTGTAGAGCACGATCAAGGCAAAAGCGAGTTCGCCGAGGAAAATATAGATAACCAGCCCGCCGATTGCCCCGGTATTGGTCATCGAGCCGCAGCAGATGAGTGTCCCGGTCTGCTGCGGCCGGCAGCCGTTGAAACGGGCGATGAGAAAGCCGAGAGCACCGCCCAGCAGGTAGATGCCGGCTCCGATTAGTGGCAGGACCAGCAGGGCCGTTTCGGCAAAGGAGACCTTCCAGATGGCGATGAGAAAGGCGAGCGAAAAAAAACCGAGCAGCGCAATCTTCTGCAAACGTTTTCGCAGGCGCGGGATAGCGGCGAAAAACCTCTGGTGACGATATTTCGCCCAGCGACGAAGCGAAAACCCCGTCGTAATACCGGCGCTGATGATCAGAAGTGACAAGAACAGAGAGGCCATACTATCTGCGCCTGGTTTCAGCGATGCAGCCCAGCAGCACCACCGAGAGGAGTGAGGCCTTTCATCGTTCGTTATGTCCGCTCGTTTCCGGGGGCAGCAGGACGTCGTGGAGAGCCTCGAAAAGCTGCATCGGTTCCAGGCCATTGTCCGCGGCGAGTTCGTGGATGGTCTTGCCGGTCTCGATCTTCAAGCCGTTTGCCTGCAGACTCGTCACCAGAGCCGGGCAGTCAAGCGTGAATTCTGCACACAGCTGGTCGAGCGTTTTTCTGCCAAAACCGGGCATCGGCGTGTCGGGAAAGGTCGATACCCCGTCGCCTGCTGTTTTCTTGGCAGGTAACATAATGCGGTAGACCTGCTGGGGGGTCAGCCCGTTGTCCTGGGCAACGGCCAGGATGGTCTGTTCCCCGCCGGTGACCTGGACACCCTGCTGTTCCAAAAGTGCCAGCGCCTTGTCCAGATCGATGCTCTCCTTCTGGCAGAGCATCTTCAGTGAACTCAACTCGGCATGGCCATAGGGCGGTTCCCCGTATTTTTCAGCCCCGGCCTCCTTGAAATAATCGCCGAGATCGATCACCAGACTCACCGGCGGCAGCTGGAAATAGGTCATCACCGCAACCAGCACGGTGAGCAGGAGACCGATGTTGAACGGCAGGGTGAATATCTTGATCTGTTTGAGCTTGTTTTTCATGTAGCTCTTGACCGCCGCCCAGTTGTAATAGAGGTGGAGCAGGCCGGCCAGCAGGAAGAGAAAGCCGATGGTTACGTGCTGGTTGCCCCACTCGGTCTTGGTCAGCCCCAAAAAACGCCAGTCGGCCCAGTAAGAGACGCGCCCTTCCGGCACCACATAGAGAACGATCGAGTTGAGGATCAGTAAGACCAGGGAGACCAGCATGGTCATCGAGGTGATTTTGCGCATTGTTGACGCTCCGCGTGAAGGCCGTCTGCAAAGGCGGCGTCTTAGTTGCCAACTTGTTGGCCGGAACCGATTGTCGGTGGGGAAGCAAGCCGTGAGTGCATCATGATACGTCGAAAAATGTCTTTTGCAAAACAAACAAATTCCTCGAAGCGTTTCGAGGTGCAATGAAACCGGCGCTGATAAAGTTTTTCGGGGCGTACAGATCATGCCGGCGGGTCAGGGCATGGCTCGATGCTTTTCAAGGCGCGGCTTCTCTGAAATCAAGAGCCTGGAGATAGGTTGATGGGGAGTGACGAAAGGAGAAATAGATGATGAGCATCGACAGGGTTTGGTGTAGCTTTTAAACCTGACAAGACGGGTAGGAGACAAGTGGACTTTGCGGGAAGGGCAGC
>JAZBPM010000276.1:0-3286 GCA_036351615.1 Desulfofustis sp. | reverse complement strand
TCTTCCGATCCGCCCGCCGCAGGAGATTGTCAACGAGGCCGAGAACCACAGATCCTCGCCCCCGATAGATTTTTTGAAAAATTAGAACCGGAAACGAAGCCCGGCCCCAAAGCGACCGTACTCTTTCAAACCGTCAAGCTCGTCAACCGCCGAGCGAATCTCGACAAACAATGACGTGTTGAAGGCTTCCGGTTCCCCATAGATTCTGGCGCCGAGCCCGAGGATAACATCAAGCTGGCTGTCTTCGGTTTCCAGGTCGCTATCCCCGTCGGTCAGCCAACCGCCCAGACCGAAGTTGACAAAGTATATCGAAGCAAAAGAGTATTCGCCCAGAACGTCAACCAAAATTGCCGTCTCACCGTCTTCGCCGTCGACCTGGGGAGCGACACCAACCATGCCGAGTACCGAAAAGTCTTCATTGATGCGGTATTCCGCACCAACCCGACCAAAGAGATAGGTCCCCGGATCAAACTGGCGATAAAATCCGACATCGGCAAGCACCCGTACCCGATCAACGCCTTGGACTCCGGCCACACACTGGGCGGATGATGACTCAGCTCCGTCGTCGTCTTTGACGGATACCCGCAGTGTATTGTCGCCACAGGGCATGGGAATTTGAGCTACCAGTGCACCGGTGGCAATTTCTTCGCGGCTGAGGATCGTACCGTCCGGATCAACAACGGCAACACTCATCGAGGTAATTGATCCATCCGGATCCGCGGAACCGCCGGCATCGATGGTTACCGATTCACCGCAAAACGCTTTTTGCGGCGTAACGGTCATCGTGCAGGTCGGAGCCTGGTTCGGCGGCGGAGCCACCGCAACCGGCTTGGGTCGCTCACTGAGCAGCGCGATATTACCGCACGCCAGCGGGATCACAAACGTGGCGATGGTGTCTCCATGTTCGACATCGAAGGTGAACCCGGGAAACGTATCCGTATTACCCCAGGTAACATCCCGGGAAATCCTGACTGTTCCGATACCGTTTTTCTTGTAGAACATCCACGGCAGATAGGTGCCGTTCGGGTACTCGACCCGTTCAATCGGAACCGTCCGGATTTGGGTGATAAATGGCTCTGCCAGTTCCTCACGGCCGGCCAGGGAAAAACCTTTTCGAACTTCTGCCTGCTTACCGTCGACCATCGCCCGCAGCTCTTCGACACTGGTCAGTGGTGGCTTATGAAAAGGGCTTCGACCAAACTCGTTGATAACCGTTGCCGCCTGCGCCGAGCCAAGCACAGCCAGACAGAACAGCATAATAACAAACAGCAGACTGAACCTTTTCAAGGGGACACCTCCTTTTGCGTGATATTTATTGAAATGGATACACGAAGAATGCTCATCTGGGTAACCCGCCGCGTTGAAGGCCTCCCGAAACCGTTCCGTACCACGCAAACGGTTCGTTCACCTGTCTCTGGGGTAGATATACGCTAACTGTAGCTCATTCTCCCGCTGCTTGCAACAAGACTCCGTCTTTAATAAAAGTTCGGCGCTACTGCAACCGCTCCCTTTTCTTGTAATGATCAACATGACAGGACGTCTTAACGAGCGGTGAAAATCGGCATCATGGTCGGCAGGGCTGGCCGGTCCTGCCGGAGGCTGCATCGCGAAGGCCCGGCGGGCCGGAGAATCAGGCCCGTAGGGCTGCGGACAGGACGTCCGCAGCCGGCGGCCAGGCCATGGATGGCCTGTCTGCCGGCCTCGGAGGCCAGCCGATCAGGCCGCAGCGCAGCAGCCGGAGGTACAGTCGACCAGCCCGGTAATCCAGCTTACCGCCAAAAATGTGCCTGTGCCATTGCTTCGAGACGTTCCGTCTCAAGCGCGGGCCCGGTCGAAGGCCGCCTTGAAGCCGGCTGCCGAGCGGGCGATGACCTGGTCGTCGGTGCAGAAGGCGAGCCGCATATGGCCAGGCGAGCCGAAGCCACGCCCCGGTACAGCCAGGATTTTTTCTTCCTGCAGCAGCGCACAGAAGCGAACGTCATCGTCGATCGGCGTTTTCGGGAAGAGGTAAAAGGCGCCTTTGGGCGCGAGAAACTCGTAGCCGATATCGGCCAGCAGCGAGCAGAACAGTTCTCGCCGTCGGGCGTAAATCGATGTGTCGCTGGAAACATTCTGCAATTCGGCGACTACCCGCTGCATGAAAGCGGGTGCATTGACGAAGCCGAGGATCCTGGTGGCCAGGGTCATCGCATCGAGCAGTGCGGTTTTGTCGTCGGCCTGCGGGTGAACGGCCAGATAGCCGATTCGCTCGCCGGGCAGGGACAGGTCCTTGGAGAAGGAGGACAGCACGATGCTGTTGCGGACCAGCTGAAAAATCGGCGGCACCACGCAATCATCGAAGACGATTTTGCGATACGGTTCATCGGAGATCAGGTAGATGGTCGAGCCGAAACGGTTGCCGGCCTCTTCGAGCAGCTCGCCGAGCGCGCTGATGGCCGCAGCATCATAGACTTGGCCGGTGGGGTTGTTCGGCGAGTTGATGATGATCGCCCGAGTCTTCTCAGTGATGGCCGCGTCGATGGCCGGCAGGTCGAGGTTGAACTCTCCGTCGGTGTGGACGACCACGGCCGAGCCGCCGTGATTGTCGATATAAAACCCGTATTCGACAAAATAGGGCGCCAGGACGATGACTTCCTCACCGGGGTTGAGCAGGGCCTTCATCACCACATTGAGGGCGCCGGCAGCGCCGCAGGCCATCAGCAGGTCGCCGTGATCGATGGTGACACCCTGTTCGGTCGACATCCGGGCGGCGATGGCCTCCCGGACCCAGGGCAGGCCACCGTTGGGCATATAGCTGTGCTGACCGGGCGTGGTATCCCGGGCTGTCTCCTGCAGGATCTCGCGAAACTGCGACGGTGGCGGGACGTCGGGGTTGCCGAGGCTGAAATCGCAGACCTGGTCGGCGCCGTACTGGATCTTGAGCTTGGCGCCCTCTTCAAACATCTTCCGGATCCACGAGGATTGCGCGGAGAACTGCTTCATCTTTTCGGATATGGCCATGATTCCCTCACTGGTTGTCTGGAACTGTCCCTGCGGCGGCTGGTACCGGGTGCACCGTCTGGTCAGGCGAATTTTTTCTTGAAATAATCGTACGCACTGTTGATTTCCTTCATTTTTTCTTCCGCAACGGAGCGGAATTCATCCCCGAGGTGGGATACCTTGTCGGGATGGTATTTCATACTGAGCCGGCGATAGGCCTTTTTGATGGTCTCCATGTCGGCGCCCGGTTCGAGACCGAGCACCGCGTAATAATGGCTGTCGCTTTCCCGGGCGGTGGCGGCCTGCT
>JAZBPM010000275.1:0-2033 GCA_036351615.1 Desulfofustis sp. | reverse complement strand
TGGGGCGTGACGGCGGATATCGGCTATACCCAGTGGCCCCGAACCTTCGGCACCACCCTGGGCTACCGCTATCTGGCCGTGGACTACGACGAAGACGACTATCTCTACGACGTTGTCCAGCAGGGCATACTCCTGGGGCTCGGCTGGCGGTGGTAGTAGAATCGGACGGCTGGGGGATAGCATGCTGAATTGATTGAACACACAAGACAAGGAGCCGGTAGAATGAGAAACACCGTGTTTTTAACTGCAACGCTCTTGATGCTTCTGGTCGGATCGATAACGGCCTCTTCCGCGACTGCTGAGAACGCGTCCGGAAGCCGGCCGGGGGCAGATGCCGATCTGGCCCAGGATCTGACCAATCCCCTGGCCGACCTGATGACGATTCCGATCCAGGTAAACTACGACCGTGAAATTGGACCGCGCGACGACGGCCGCAAGCTGCAGACCAACATCCAGCCTGTAATCCCTTTTCACCTGACGGAGGACTGGAACCTGATCACGCGAACGATCCTGCCGGTGATTCACCAGGAAGATATCTACCCGGGGGCGGGATCCCAGTTCGGCCTGGGTGATACCTCCTTGAGCCTGTTTCTGTCACCCAAGAAACTCTCTTCCGGGGGCGTGCTCTGGGGTGCGGGACCGATTTTGCTGCTGCCGACGGCCACCGACGATTTGCTGGGGGCGGACAAATGGGGTGCGGGCCCGACAGCGGTTGTGCTCACGCTGCGCGGGCCGTGGACGATCGGTGCGCTGGGCAATCACATCTGGTCCTTTGCCGGAGACGGCGACCGCCAGGACATCAGCAGCACCTTTTTGCAGCCCTTCGCGGCCTATACCTGGCCGAGCGCCTGGACCGTGTCGGTGCAGTCCGAGAGCACCTATAACTGGAAGACGGAGAAGTGGTCCGTGCCGGTCAATGTCGCCGTCGCCAAGCTGGTTCGCTGGGGCAAGCTGCCGGTCAGTCTGCAGGCCGGGATCGGTTACTGGCTGGAATCGCCGGATACCGGACCCGAAGGATTTCGCTTTCGGCTCCAGGCCAATTTCGTACTGCCCAAACTTTTTTAACCAAACATGAAACAACACGAAAAAAGGGGGAAACCATGCGAAACGTCATCACGATCGGTACCATACTGTGCATCATGATCTTCTACGCCGGAACCGCGGCGGCCCAGCAGAAGGGGCCGGCCGAAGCCATGGCGCAGGAACTCGTCGAGACCGTGGCAACGGGCTGCGAAAAGGAACTGGCGGCCTATTGCAAGGACGTGACGCCCGGTGAAGGCCGCATCCTGGCCTGCCTGTATGCCCATGAGGACAAGCTGAGCGGACAGTGCGAATACGCCCTGTTCGATGCCGCGGCACAGCTAGAGCGCGCCGTTGCCACCTTGACCTACCTGGTGAACGAGTGCGGCGACGACCTCGAAAAGTACTGTGTCGATGTGCCGGCGGGAGAGGGCCGGCTGCTGGATTGCCTGAACAAGAACGAAAAGAAGGTCAGTAGTCGGTGCAAGCAGGCGCTGAAGGATACGGGCCTGAAATAGTGCCGCTGCGTCATCCCGGGCGGTGAATATTAACAAGGTGCTGTAAGAAGCACAAGCCGACAGGGAAATGGAGGCGGAAAGGAGAAGTCATGAAATCCGGACCAAGCTATTTTCGACGATCGGCTGTGTTCTTGGCCGCACTCTTGCTGTTGACCGCGGCATGTGCCCATGGTCAGAGGACTTCTCCAAGACCGCCGAAACTGATTCTTCAGATCACCGTCGATCAACTCAGGGGGGACATGCCCGCATCGGTCTACGACCGTTTGGGACAAGGCGGCTTCCGATACCTTTACGAGAACGGCGTCGTCTATGAAAACGCCCATCACCGCCATGCCAACACCGAAACCGTGGTGGGACACGCGACCCTGGCCACCGGGGCCGACCCGGCCGACCACGGCATGATCGGCAACATCTGGTTTGACAAGGAACTTGGCCGTACGGTCTACAACATCGAAGACGACCGGTACACCCTCGTGGGCGAGGGCGGCGGCGTGG
>JAZBPM010000274.1:0-6755 GCA_036351615.1 Desulfofustis sp. | reverse complement strand
ATGGCGCCGGAGGCCGCCCTCCGTGCCGCCTCTTCCACCGCCTCGCCAAAAGCAGTCTCGTCCCGGATCAGGTGATCGGCCGGCAGTACCAGGATGACAACGTCTTCGCCGGCACCCTGGCGGCGAACGAACTCGACGGCGCCGCTGATCGCCGGTGCGGTATTGCGGCCAACCGGCTCAAGCAGAATCGCATAGTCCCCGTTGATACCTACTTCCTCTGCCTGACTGCGGGTGACGAAACGATGCTCCTCACCGACGACGATCACCGGCGCCAGGACACCGGGTAAGGTCTCAACCCGCTTCAGGGTAGTCTGCAGCAATGAGTGCTGGCCGGTCAGGCAAAGCAATTGTTTCGGGTATATTTCCCGGGACAGCGGCCAGAGCCGGGACCCGGTTCCACCTGCCAGAATAACCGGCTGGATTGCGAGCATGGCTTCTCCTTTTGGACTGAAACAATCGCGGCCGACCTTTTCCCTTCAGCCGCGGATCAGTGTCAACAACTCATTCGTCTTTTCCTCGAGCAGCACGCGGTCACCGCGCGTCTCGACATTGAGCCTGAGCAGCGGCTCGGTATTGGACTTTCTCACATTAAAACGAAAATTGGCAAAGGCAACACTCAAGCCATCGATCGTGTCCACCTCGCCGCCGGGGAAATGCTCCCTGATCCGCTCGATGGCCAGATCGGGATCGTCGACCAGCGAATTGATCTCACCGGAAATCGGGTACCGCTCCATTCGCTCGCCAAGCAGCGCTGACAGCGGCTTTCCGGTCCTGCTGAGCAGGGCGCAGACGAGCAGCCAGGGGATCATCCCTGAGTCGCAGCAGCCGAACGAACGAAAATAATGATGGGCCGACATCTCGCCGCCGTAAACACTGCCCTCCCGCCACATCCGCTCTTTAATCAGGGCATGCCCGGTCTCGGTGACGATCGGTCGGCCGCTCGCCTCTTCCACCAGTTCCCGGGTATTCCAGACCAGGCGTGGATCGTGCAGGATGGTGCCACCCGGTTCGTGGTGCAGCATCTCCAGGGCCAACAGTCCGACCAGGTAATAGCCGTCGACGAAGCGGCCATTTTCGTCCCAGAAGAAACAGCGGTCGAAATCACCGTCCCAGGCGATGCCGAGATCGGCCCGGTGTTCGCGCACCGCCGCCGCCGTTTCCTCGCGCTTGTCCGGCAAAAGCGGGTTCGGCACGCCATTGGGGAAACTGCCGTCCGGCTGGTGATGGAGACGGATAAAGGAGAAGGGCAGGTGCGGTTCGAGCAGATCGATGATCGGACCGGCGCAGCCGTTACCGCTGTTCACCACCAGCTTCAACGGACGCAACCGGGCCTCCGCGACATAGCCGAGCAAATGATCCCGGTAGGCCGTCTTGTCCGGCTGCCGCCGCTGGCCACCGCGCCGATCGACCGGTTCGGGGACCCGGTCGCTACCGATCATCTCGCCCATCCGGAACAATCCGTTGGCACCGGTCACCGGGCGAGCGCCACGTGTTACAAACTTCATACCGTTATAGTCGGCCGGATTGTGACTGGCCGTTACCATTATACCGCCGTCAATCCCTTGATCGACCATACTGAAAGCGGCATGGTACACCTCTTCGGTGCCGCAGAGTCCAAGGTGCAGGACGTCGACCCCCATCTCGCAGAGCCCCCGGGCCACCGCCTCGGTCAGTTCCGGGCTGGAAAGCCGGATATCATGACCGAGGGCCACCGCCGCGGGCCGGTAGGTTTGAGCGAAGACCCGGCCAATCTTCAGGGCCAGGTCAGCAGACAGTTGATCGGGCACCTTGCCCCGGATATCGTACGCCTTGAAACAGGAGGGGATTGTCGAAGCGGCCATTTTTCGTTTTCTTTTTCGTCCAGGCTGTTATATTCGTCAGCGATGTGCTTCCCGCGGGGCGTAATCTACCCCTATCACGACCGATCAGTAAAGCTTTTCCGACAGGTTATCCCATATCATGAAAGGAATCATCCTCGCCGGCGGATCCGGCACCCGTCTCTATCCATTGACGAAGGTCATCAGCAAGCAGCTCATTCCGGTATACGACAAACCGATGATCTACTACCCATTATCGGTGCTGATGCTCGCCGGCATCAGGGACATCCTGATCATATCCACCCCGCACGACCTACCCATTTTCCGCGAACTCTTCGGCGACGGCTCTTATCTTGGCCTGTCGATCAGTTACGAGGTGCAGCCGAGCCCGGACGGACTGGCCCAGGCCTTCCTGATCGGCAAGTCCTTTATCGGCACCGATTCGGTCTGCCTGATCCTGGGCGACAATATCTTCTTTGGACCCGGCTTTACCGGCATCGTGCAGGAAGCGGCACAGTTGAAGAGCGGCGGGCTGATCTTCGGCTACCTGGTCAGGGCCCCTGAACGCTACGGAGTGGTCGAGTTCGACGAGCATAAACGGGTGGTCAGCATCGAGGAAAAACCGGCCCGGCCGAAATCGAAATACGCGGTGCCAGGTCTTTACTTCTACGATAACGACGTTATCAGCATCGCCGAGCAGGTCAAACCCTCCCCGCGAGGCGAACTGGAGATCACCGACGTCAACCTGGCCTACCTGCGCCGCGGCGACCTCCTTGTCCAACCGCTCGGCCGGGGCTTCTGCTGGCTCGATACCGGCACCCACGAATCCTTGCAGCAGGCCTCGAGCTACGTCCAGGCCGTCCAGGACCGGCAGGGATTGAAGATCGCCTGTATCGAGGAGATCGCCTACCAGCTCGGTTATATCAGTGTCGACCAGCTGGCGGCCCTGGCCCGGGAAACCATGAAAAACCAATATGGTCGCTATATCATGGACATCATCGGTGAGCGCGATGAAACCAACAACAACCACCCTCTGAACTGACAATGAAAATACTGATTATCGGCAGCGGCGGCCAACTCGGCACCGACTGCATCTCGGTGCTGCAGGACCGCCATCAGCTGACTGCCGTTGATTACCCGGCGATCGATATCGGCGACCCCGACAGCCTGAAAACGATTTTTGCCGACAGCCGGCCGGACATCGCCATCAACTGCGCCGCCTTCACCGCAGTGGATCGCTGCGAGAGTGAAGCGCAGGCCGCCTGGCGCATCAATGCCGACGGCCCCCGCTTCCTCGCCGATTGCGCGACGCAGGCCGGTTGCCGACTGGTACATATCTCGACGGACTACGTCTTCGACGGCCGGAAAACGCCACCGGAGCCATATCGGGAAAGCGATCCGGTCAACCCCCTGTCGGAGTACGGGCGGGGTAAGCTGGCCGGCGAACAGGCGGTCCTGGAGCGGGCCCCGGATGCACTGGTGCTGAGGACCGCCTGGCTCTATTCGGCCCACGGCCCCAATTTCCTGAAAACCATGCTGCGCCTGGCGCTGTCCGACCCGCACCGGGCCTTTACCATCGTCAACGATCAGTTCGGTTCACTGACTTGGTCGCATACGCTGGCCCGCCAGATCGGCGTACTGATCGACACCGAGCTGTCCGGCATCATCCACGCCACCGCCGACGGCTATAGTACCTGGTACGAAGGGGCCTGTTATTTCCTGGAAAAGATGGCGCTGCCGCACTCCTTTCAACCATGCACCACCGCAGATTACCCGACCCCTGCCCATCGCCCGGCCAATTCCATCCTGAAAAACGGGGTTCTCGATGAACGGGAGTTGTCGCTGTTCGGATCCTGGCAACGCGATGTGGACCGATACGTGGAATTGTTCAGGGATTCGCTGATCGCCGAAGCACGCGCCCAGCTAGCCCGGTAATACTCAGACCGGTGTGCCGTTGGTGTGGGTCAGGCTGCAGGCCGGACATTCCGAGCCGACGGTCTTCAGGCTCTCCTCGATGCTGAATTCGTCGACCAGCTGCCGCAGGTGCTGGCTGATATCATCGGGCACCACGGCAAGTTTGAAGCCGGCAATGTAGAAATCCGGGTTGCTGTCCTGGCGGCACCAGCGACAAACCGCGTCGAACAGGATCTCCTGGCGACCGGCCAGCTCCTTCGGCAGCTTCATGCGCAGCGTCAGGGCTCGCCCCTTTTCGACCGGTTTGTCGCAGACGAGCATCAGCCCGCGACTGGAGATGTCCACCAGGTGCCCGACGATGGACTGGCTCTGCCCGTCGAAGACCCGCAGGTAAAATACCAGGTGCCAGCGCTGCACCTTCCGCTTGTCGGCTTTCTTGGTTTTCTTCGCTTTTCTCATGGTCTCCTGCGCCTCAGCTCAAGGGTACCAACTCGATCGCTCCGACTGCGCCCATCACGTCCCCGCAAATCACGAGCACCCCGCCGATCGCCGGCAGCCGATCTGCTGCCGCCAAAACCCGCCTGACCATCTCATGCGGATCGGTGGAAACACCGGCCTCGTTACCGAGTCGGGTGGCGGCGGCGTCGGCCGTCGTCGCCGAATCGGCGACGACGGTCACCGAATCGGCCCGGCCGAGGCTGAGTGAATGGCCGATGGTGCCCGACGACGTGCATACGCCCAGTGGCTGCTGCCGGGCCGAAAGGCGCAGGCCGACCCGATTGCTCAGCGGCGACCGGCCGGCAAAAACGGCAATCGTGCAGGGACGGGACCGCAGCAGAAAAATGTCTCCGCCGTTTTCAACGATAACCTCTTTGCAGCCTGCTGCAACCAATCCGTTACCAACGTATTCGGCAACCGCTCCGGCAACGGCCGCCATCGGCCCGACACCGGATTGTTGAGCCGCGGCCAGCATGCGGCGGACGATCGGCGGCGCCAGCTCGTCGTCGGGCAGCGGCATCAACGAGCCGGCGAACTCCTCATGGTGCTCGATATAGCGCTCAAGCTGCAGGCGACAGCCGGCGACGAGTTCCCCAGCCGGCCGCGTCACATCTCGATCGGCCAGGATCTGCAGATCTGTCTCCCGCAGCCGCACCTGGGTGGCGACCAATTCCGCCCGGTCAACCAGACCGCGATACGTCCGTTGTCGGTAGGATTGCGGATCTTTGCTGCTGCGGCCGGAACGGATCTTCATAGTGGTGCTGTCCGCAAACCGCAAGGATGCACCAAAAGCCGGTATAGGCCCGACGTTCGAGGATGGCAAACGGACATGGCCGGACGGGCTCAGTCGGCCGGGGCGGCTTCCGGACCGACCTGCCCCGCGGTGACTTCAGGGGCCAGCAGTGAGTTGATATAGTCCATTGAGATCGCCGGGGCATTTTGTCGCAGTGCTTCGCGGATATCCTCATCTCGAATTACCTGCCGGGTTACATCCGCCAGGCGGTTCAGGGTCGGACAACTCTGGCAGGAACGCAGCATATCGTTTTCCGGCGCCAACAGCGTTCCCAGCACGATATGGAGCAAAATCACGACAATCAGGGCCTTGGCACAGCCGAGCACGAGGCCGAGCAGACGATCGAACCAGGGGGTGATGGTTACCTGGATCACCAGCGCCAGGCCCTTACCGAGCAGGGTCGCCAGGAGAAACGTGGCGATAAAAAGAATGGCATAGGCGCTGAGGAAAACCACCCGGGGACTGTCCGAGACATCCTGCAAAAATGGCAGCAACTGCTCATGATAGCGGCTGGCGGCAAAATATCCGAGGTAGAGGGCAAGCAACGGCACCACCTGCCCGAGAAAACCGATCCACAGTCCTCTGAGTGCCAGCAGCACGACGATGCCGAGAACGACGAAATCATAAGGGCTCAGATGCATACTTTCCATTGTATCCTCTTGCACAACAGCGCAACAATCCATATCATGTGCTCGACACACGAAGCCTCCCATCTCATTATCAAGACGGTTTGAAATTGCAATCTCTTTTTCCTTCACAGCCATGACCGACACCTCCGCCGAACCGAACGGCACGCTCCTCTCCGATGACTTCCGCCTGTTGCTGAACTCTCGGGCTCCCGGCAACAGTCTGGCCACTGTTTTGAGCGACAGTCCGCCGGTAGGCGAGCAGCAACTGACGCAACTCGTCACTACCTGGTTGACCGATCAGGAACAGGATTATCTCGATCGTTTTTCCTTTGCCAAGCGCCGCAGCGAATGGCTCGCCGGCCGAATCTGCGCCAAACGCGCCGTCCTCGATCTGCTCGCCCGGCAAGCGACAGGTCCACTCGGCCCTCTGGATATCTCCATTCACAACGGCCCGAAAGGACGACCGTCCGTCGTTCTGGCCGAAACGCCCGCCGAGACCGGCAAATTGGACATCTCCATCTCGCACTCTCACGGCAAGGCGATCGGGATCGCCGGTTACGGCCTCTGCGGTGTCGACATCCAACACCTGAGCGACACGCTTTTTCGCGTCAAATCGCGTTTCTGCGACGAGTTCGAGACTGCCCTGCTGGAGACTATTCTGGAGAACGATCTCGTGCAACTCGGCCTGCTCTGGGTCAGCAAGGAAGCGATCCGGAAAAGTTTCAGCGATATTGCCCTGCTCGGTTTTCTCGAAATTCATCTGGAACGGATCACCGTCGATCGGGGCTATCGTCTGCTCAACTTCCGCCTCGGCGGACCGATGGGCCGGCTCGGTACCGTTTCAACCACCACCCATGTCCATGACGCCTATGCCCTGGCAGTCTGCACCGTCGACGCAACGCGCCTGAAACATGCCGGAATTGCCTGAAGTAGAAGTCGTTCGGCGAGGCCTCGCACACCACCTGCCCGGACGCACGATCACCGGATACCAGAGCAGCACCAAACCGCTGCGCCGCAAAAGCCCCGACGAGACGCTGCGGCAGCTGCTGGTCGGGGCACGTATCGAGGCGATCCGGCGGCGGGCCAAATTCCTGCTGATCGACT
>JAZBPM010000273.1:0-5799 GCA_036351615.1 Desulfofustis sp. | reverse complement strand
TCCCGCCCGTCGATTACGACTATCTCTACGAGCGCGGCGTCAAGGCGGTGTTTGGTCCGGGCACCTCGGTCATCGATTCGGCGAACCGAACGCTCGATCTGATCGAGGCGCACCTGGGTCCGACAGCCTAGCCCCAGACATCCTGAAGGCGGGGCGGAACAACGATTATGCAGAAGGATCCCGACTACTATATCCAAGGGGTGCTCGACGCCAACCGGTTGATGCTGTCGCGCACCATCACCCTGGTCGAATCGTCGCTGCCCGCACACCAGGAACTGGCGGCGACGATCATCGAACGGCTGCTGCCCCACAGCGGCAACAGTGTCCGGCTTGGCATCACCGGCGTTCCCGGAGCCGGCAAGAGCACCTTCATCGACAGCTTCGGCACCCTGCTGACCGAACTTGGGCATCGCGTTGCCGTGCTGGCGATAGACCCGAGCAGCTCACGCAGCGGCGGATCCGTTCTCGGCGACAAGACCCGGATGATTCAACTCGCGGCCAGCGACAAGGCCTTCATCCGGCCGTCGCCGACCGGCGGCACCCTCGGCGGCGTGGCACGTAAGACCAGAGAGTCGATGCTGGTCTGCGAGGCCGCCGGTTTCGATGTGATCATTATCGAGACGGTCGGCGTCGGTCAGTCCGAAACAGTGGTCGCCTCGATGGTCGATTTTTTCCTCGTGCTGATGATCGCCGGGGCCGGCGACGAATTACAGGGCATCAAGAAAGGGATTCTCGAAGTGGCCGAGGCGATCGTCATCAACAAGGCAGACGGTGACAACGTCCAGCGCGCCGAGCAGGCGCGGCGACAATACGAAACCGCCCTGCACCTGCTGACTCCGGACAACCCGCTCTGGTCGCCGCCGGTGTTGACCTGCAGCGCGCTGGAAGCATCAGGCCTGCTCGATATCTGGCAGACCGTCACCAAACATCGCCGGATCATGACAGACAGCGGCGACCTTACAAGGCGGCGCGCCCGCCAATCGGTCGACTGGCTGCACCACCTGCTGAGCGAAGGACTGCGCAGCTGGTTCTACAACCATCCTGCTGTACGTGACTATCTGCCAAACCTGCTGCGTGACGTGGAAAAGCAGTCCCTGTCACCGGCCGCCGCCGCGTCAATGCTGCTGCAAAAGATTTACAGGTGACGCAGCGCTGCGTCGTAGTCCGGTTCCTGCCCGATTTCCGGGACCTGCTCACCATAGACGACGTTCCCGGAACCGTCGATCACCAGCACCGCGCGAGACAGCAGCCCCCTGATCGGCCCGGTGGCGATGGTCACGCCGTAATCCTTCCCGAATTCCGGGGATCGGAAGGTGGAGACGGCCTCGACGTTGTCGATCCCCTCCGTCTCGCAAAACCGTTTATGGGCAAACGGCAGATCCGCCGACACACAGAGCACGACGGTATTTTCCCGCTTGGCCGCTTCTTCGTTGAAGCGGCGGACCGAAGCGGCACAGGTCGGCGTGTCGATACTCGGAAAGATATTGAGAACCACCGTCTTGCCGGAAAAATCGTCGAGCCGACACTCGGAGAGATCGGTCTTGACGAGGGCAAACGGTGGGGCCTTGCTATCGTTAACGGGCAGGGTGCCGACGGTTTCGATGGTAGCACCCCGCAAACTGATTGTCGCCATAGGTTCCTCCACACTTCATGATGTGATTGATCTTCCCACCGGAGCGCCACGAAATGGGCACCGGCTCGGAGATCGGATTGGGTTGAGGCAAATACCGTTTTGAACGGTATTCATCCGGCCGCCGTTTGAACAATCGACTTTTTCATGGCAGCCAACTGTATTCTAACATAAGAGCGGAGACGACGAGATCAAGGAGGAGCTGGTGAAAAAGGGTGACCCGCCGTTACGGCGAGCCGCCCCCTCTCGGCGAACCAATCAGGTCAGACCGATTGCTGCACAGACACATCACGCGGAGTGGTGCCCCGAAGATAGCGAAGATACGGGATGATCACGTCGTTCTTCGCACCACCGGTACCATCGTAGGTAACCGACACCACCGGAACGCCGGTCACCTCCTCGATTTTCTCCCGCATCGCCTCGGTGATCAGCGACGCGCAGCAAAGGGCCGGACTGGCCTGGACAAAGAGGGCAACCTCCGGGTGATAGCGCATCGTGTAATGGACCTTTAGCAGGTTGTCCATCGACTCCCCGGTCTGCTCCGGCACCACGTTAAAACGGGACAGGATGTCCGCCGGGGAATCATCGAATTCCTTGTGCGGCTCATGCAAGATGCGATCGAAGATCGATTGATAGGTCTTCTCCAGCTGCTTCATGGTTACCAGGGCAGCCGTGTTGGCAAGGATGTTCAGGTAGTGGCCCTCGTTGAACCACTTGCGAAAATAGGGAACAGCGATCATCTTTGCATAATCGCTGTAGGGCGTGGTCAACACTTCACCGCCATGCACCTCGATGAAGCGAATCAGGTCCTGATTCAGGATGCGGTTGTCGCGGGAATAGAGATCGCCGAAAATCGCCACTTTCGGGCGCTCCTGCGGGCGGGTTTCGATCCACTCGAAGCGGGAGATGATCTCTTCCAGTACCGCTTCCTTGTCCCGACCGTCACGGAACGCTTCGTTGAGCATAACCAGTGAGCGCTCCAGCACCCGGTCGGTTTCGCCCGAATACACTTCGTACGGCCTGATTCGACAACAGACCTTACGGAGCATACCGCCGAAGAGATACGAAAAATAGGCATCCCGCACGGTCCGCAGGCCGATATCGGAAAAGGACAGGCTGCCCAGGTAGACCCCCGCCTCCCCCATCCCATGGTCGGACAGAATGGTACGGATGTGATGGGGGTAGAGCCGGATATTGCAAGCCAGGAAAGACTCGTTGAGCCATAGCAGGCAGCGGGCCGGGTCAAGTTCCCGTTCCCGGATCGTGTCCATGTATCCTTGGGCGATCGCATTGAGTGGAATGCACTGGCCGGTATTGTGCTTCAGGCTCTGCCGGATTGAATGATCCGTTTCCTTCATCAGCACCGCATCGACGCCTTCATGCTTCAGTACCGAGACGAGCAGCGAACAAGTCAGACGGTCCCAGTTCGGGAAAATCACCGTTTTCCCGTCGATCGACCGCTCGGAGTGCGGATTGATAAAAATCTCTGAACGCCTCTTCCTGCCGGCGAGTCCGCCGTGATGATTACGAAAGGCGCGGACGGCCGCTTCGATGCGTGTCTCATAGCCGACATTTGAATCGTGCTCATCGAGTTCCAGGATCAGATACGGCTTGTTGTGGTGGGCCATGATCCGTTTGAAATAATCGATGGCGAATGAATCGGGGGAGCACTTGAACGAGCTGAGGAAAACCGGATAGAGACCGGGCCGCTTGGCAACGGCTTCCGCCGTCGCCAGGATGCGGGCGGCGAATTTCCAGTGCACCTCAGTCAGCAGCGGTTCGATTCGCGCCACCTCCTCCGGCGCAATTTCCAGCATATCCTGGAAGTAGGCGTCGATACCGAGACTCCGGAAGATGCCGGGAATGGATCCGTTGAGTTCCGGAGACAGCACGTTGTAGGGTCGTCCGAGAAAGACGATACCGATCTCCTCGTCACTGCCGTCTCCTCTGAGTCGGCCGGGAAGTTCCTGCTGCTGCCGACGCCAGGTCTGATCTTCGTTGACGGCACGATCAAAAGCGGCGCTGACCTCGAGAAAACTGACCGATCGCCGGGTAACCGGCTGCAGCATCCGGTACAGCTGCATCTTGGTATGAAAGGAGGTGTAGAGATAACGGATGACCGGGCTGAGAATCCGCTCGCCGTCCCGGGGAGCCGCCGCACTGGTCAGCGGGGCCAGGTATTGGGTATAATAGCAATACTGCCGCCGGGCATCGCGGGCTTTATCCTCGAGATATACCGGAAGAAAGACATAATCGGCCTCGCCCAGCAGCAGGTCCACATGACCGTGCATCGCCGTGACCGGGGCACAGAATTCGGCCTTGCGCAGATAGGTGCCTCGCTTCAACGCCTCCCGACCGGACGGACTGATCGCGGTCGGAATACCGAGATAGGAAAAAAACCGTTTCCACAGACCGAGGTCATCGACCATATGCACCGCCGCCGGTAGACCGATCCGTATCTCATCATCAGACTGAACCACCGGTATCGACGCCAGCTGCCGCCGCCGCTCTCCGAGCAGGTCGTAGGCAGAGGACTCTCTTTTGACGAAGGACTTGGTCTCGTAATCACGGCCGCAGAGAAAGCCGTAGGCCACGGTGCGTCCGTTGATCTCGGCGACCGACAGCTTGCAGTGGTTGGTGCACAATTCGCAGACTTCGCTGGTGATCGGGATGGTCTGCCGATAGATGTCGAGACCGGCAAAACGGCTTGGCTGCGCCGTGCCATGGCCTTCATCGGACATGATCAGGGCGGTGCCGAGGGCACCGGTGAGATGACAGAACTTGGAGACCTGGATCGGTTTGCCGAGCCGTTGCTCGAATGCGGCCACCAGTGAGCGGTTCTTGGCCGTGGCTCCCTGAAAGCAGATGACCTCGCCGATGGCCCCCTCCGAGGCCACCTTGAGCAGATAATTTTCCCGGACCGAGTGCAGGACCGCGGCAAGCACCTCGTTGACGCTGTAACCCTCGCTGAGCAGATGGTTGATGTCGCGTTCCATGAAGACCGTGCAGCGGTCGCTGGCCATCGGCGCAGCAATGCCGGCAGTCCGCTCGCTGATCTCCGTCAGCGGACAATTGAGCCGGGACGCCTGCTCCTCGATGAACGAACCGGTACCGGCGGCACAGACGGTATTCATCGTCGATGAGGTGACACGGCCTTCGGCCAAGGTCGTAAACTTGGCATCCTGGCCGCCGATTTCGATGA
Source organism: Desulfofustis sp. (assembly GCA_036351615.1). Lineage (GTDB taxonomy): Bacteria > Desulfobacterota > Desulfobulbia > Desulfobulbales > Desulfocapsaceae > Desulfofustis. Next base: position 967 of record JAZBPM010000273.1, on the reverse strand, counting down.
TCGTATCGACATCGGGATTGAGTTGGCAGGCAGCCCGGGCATGGGCGGTAATCTCGTCGACCACCAGGTCGGCGCCGACAATGGTACCGATGAACTTCCGCCCCGAGCCGGTCGTGCCGCAGGCGGTGACCTGAAACCGCCGATCCGCTCCCTGCTCGATGGCGGCGATCGTGCGAAAAATCGACTGCACGGCGACCAGCGGACGCCCGGCCGTCCTGGTATAAAACCCGGCAATCACCTCGCCGGCACCAGTGACGAGAACCGCCTTGGTGCTGGTCGAACCGATGTCGATACCAAGCCCGACCCGCCATGCTGCCGCTTGCTCCAGATCGCCATAAATATCTACTTCAACGGGGTTGGCCAGTTGTTCAGAAAATTCATATCGGCGACTGCCGGAAAAATCGGGGTAGCTGGACAACCGCAGGTCGAGCGGTTCGTACTGGTAGCTTTTCTGTCGCGTAGTTTCGCGAAACAGAGGCTCGTCATGATGCCGAACCACGGGGGTGATGGTCTCAACGTCAAGGTCTTCGAGCAAGCTGAGTGCCGCGCCGATGGCGCCGAAAAGATGGGATTGCGGAGGGACGGTAATGGTGCGCCCGGTCAATGCGCCAATGTGCTCGACCACCGCTTGATTGAGACTGACCCCGCCGCAGAAGACGATGGGACCATCTCCGATCTCTGCTGAAAACAAGGTGTCGACGATATTCGTGGCCAGTCCGCGACAGAGACCGTCGCTGATCTCCTCGAGTCGATATCCCTCCTGTTGGGCGTGAATCAAATCGGTTTTGGCAAAGACGGCACAGCGCGAAGCGATCCTCGGACCCGGCGTTTCGCAGGCCAATGCCGTCCGGCCTAGACGCTCGGCGGTCTGCAGACCGAGGCGAACGGCCTGCTGGTCGAGGAAGCCACCGGTCCCGGCGGCGCAGGAGGTATTTGATCTGGTGCCGCGATAATTGCCGTCTTCATC
>JAZBPM010000272.1:0-2918 GCA_036351615.1 Desulfofustis sp. | reverse complement strand
GCGCCGGGGCGGACCATCGGGTTCGCCGTCTTTGCCAGGAAATGGCTGAGGCGACGGGACGCCGGTTGAAAATTTTAGGATAGCGTCTGATGATGAGTTTTGGTGATGAAAGAGTCCTCCTGTTCGACGGTGCCTGCGGCACCAACCTGCAGGAGATGGTGATCCCTGATGAGGCTTGGCAGGGATGTGAAGGGTGCAACGAGCTACTCAACCTGACGGCTCCGGAAAAGATCGTCGCCCTGCACGAATCATTTCTCGATGCCGGGTCGATGGTGGTGGAAACCAACACCTTTGGTGCCAGTTCCATCGTGCTTGACGAATATGGTCTTGGTGACCGGGTTTTCGAGATCAACCGTGCCGCGGTTGCCAATGCCCGCGCCGCGATCGGCGATCGATCGGGTCGCTACGTGGCCGGCTCGGTCGGACCGACCACCAAGCTGCCGTCGCTCGGCCATATCTCCGTGGAAGAGTTGTCCCGGTCACTGGCCGAGCAGATCCGGGCGTTGGTCGAAGCCGGTGTCGATGCCATTGCGATTGAAACCTGTCAGGATTTGTTGCAGGTAAAGACGGCCCTGGTTGCCTGCTTCGAGGTACTCGAAGAACTTGGCCGGGAGGTGCCGGTGCTGGTCTCTGTGACGATGGAACGTCAGGGGACCATGCTGGTCGGCAGCGATATCGCGGCCATCTGCGCCACACTGGAGCCTTTCCCGATCTTCTCCCTCGGACTCAACTGTGCGACCGGTCCAAGTGACATGGCCTCGCATATTCGCTATCTCGGTCATAACTGGCCGCAGCGCATCTCCTGCATGCCGAACCAGGGACTGCCGGAAGTGGTCGACGGCAAAACCCATTACCCGATGACGCCCGATGATTTTGTCCATCACATGGTCCAGTTTGTCGAACAGGATGGTGTCAGCATTATCGGCGGCTGCTGTGGCACGACCTCTGAACATATCCGTCAACTTGCTGCGGCTTGCGCCGATTTGACTCCGGCAGTACGGGAGGTGACGGTATGAAACCTTCACTCTCCAGTCTCTACCAGGCCGTCGAAATCGGGCAGGAAATCCCGCCGCTTTTAATCGGCGAGCGTTCCAATCCGAACGGCTCGAAAAAGTTCCGCGAGTGTCTGTTGGCTGACGATTTTGATGGCTGTCTGCGGATCGGCCTGGACCAGGAGGCCAAGGGCGCCCAGGTCCTCGATATCTGTGCGGCCTACGTCGGCCGGGACGAACTTGCCGACCTGACCCGGCTGGTGAGAATTCACGCCGAATCGCTGAAGATCCCGATCATGATCGATTCGACCAACGCTGACTGCATCGAGGCCTGTCTGAAAATCTATCCTGGCCGATGCATCATTAACTCGATTAATCTCGAAGATGGTGGCAAGACTCTTGACCGGGTCTGTCGGTTGGCGAAGAAGTATGGTGCGGCAGTGGTCGCTTTGACGATCAGTGAGCAGGGCATGGCCATGACTGCCGACGAGAAGGTCGAGACGGCCCGGCAAATTTACGATCTGGCCGTCGGCAAGCACGGCCTGCGTCCCCAGGACCTCCTGTTTGATCCGCTGACCTTCACTATCGGCGCCGGTGATCAGAACCTGCTCGATGCTGCGATCCAGACGCTCGATGGGATCCGGCGTATCAAGGCCGAGCTGCCGGGGGTCTATACGCTGCTCGGATTAAGTAACATTTCCTTCGGCCTGCCCCCCGCTGCACGCAAGATCCTCAATTCCGTGTTCCTGCACGAGGCAATTGAGGCGGGTCTCGATGCGGCAATTATCGATGCCGGCAAGATCCTGCCTCTGGCACAGATCAGCGAAGAGGATCGCGTCTTCTGCCGAGACCTGATCTATAACCGTGACCAGGGCGCGGAGAAATCACCGCTGATGCGTTTCATCGATCATTTCTCCGCTCGTGTTGATGGCGATGAGGAGGGTGAATCGGAGGATAAACGTCCTGAAGAGGCTTTACACGAGAAGATCGTGCGTGGCGACAAGGACGGCATCGAGGATATCCTGGCCGTGCTGCTCGACCGTTACCCGCCGCTCGATATCGTCAACCAGATCCTGGTGCCGGCGATGCGTCATGTCGGTGAGCTGTTCGGCAAGGGAGAGCTGTTGCTGCCCTTCGTGCTGCAATCGGCGGAAGCGATGAAGAAGAGTGTCGCCTGGCTGGAGCCGCATATGCAGAAGGTCGACCAGGAAGAGGGGACCAAGGTCCTGCTCGCCACCGTCCAGGGTGATGTCCACGATATCGGCAAGAACCTGGTTGATATCCTGCTCTCGAATAACGGTTACAAGGTCTTCAATATCGGCATCAAGGTGCCGGCCGAGACGATCATCGCCAAGGCTCGCGAACTGGACGTGGACATGATCGGGCTCTCCGGTCTGCTGGTGAAATCGGCGATCGTCATGCAGGAGAGTATGCCGCAATACCGCGAAGCAGGGCTCAGCATCCCGATCCTGCTCGGTGGCGCAGCCCTCACCAGCGATTTTGTGGCGACCTCCTGTGTGCCGAATTACGATGCTCCTGTGGTTTATTGTGCTGATGCCTTCGCCGGGCTCAAGGCGCTGAAAGATTTCGAAGCAGGACGGCTGACCGCGACCGTTGCCGCGCCGAAGAATGGCAAAGCACGGATGAAGCCTGGGGTGAAAGACGTCAACATCGATCGTAGCCACCCGGTTCCGGAACCGCCTTTCTACGGGCTGCGCCATGTGGTCGACATCGATCCGGCCAAGCTGTTTCCCTATGTCAATCAACAGGCGCTCTTCCGCGGGCGCTGGGGCTACCGCCGCACATCCAGTTCCAGTGCTGAAGAACATGCCGAGCTGATGCGGACAACGGTCACTCCACTATACGAACAGCTCAAAGCACGTGCGCTGCAGGAAGGGCTGCTGCAGCCCAAGGCGGCCTATGGCT
>JAZBPM010000271.1:0-6563 GCA_036351615.1 Desulfofustis sp. | reverse complement strand
TGAAAAATTGTCATTTCGTCCAATCTCATCGTTGCGCAATCAAATTTTATCCTCGGAATATCATCTATGCCTGCGGTAAAATTTTCTTGCGCGCCTCGATCTTGAACGAAATTCCGAATTTTTCAAGCTCCCCATAACAATGATCCGAAAGCGGGATGAGCAATGATTATCTGTGTCGATTTTGACGGAACCATCGTTGATCATCGTTATCCAGAGCTGGGCAAACCCGTGCCCGAGGCCTTGACTTGGCTGAAGCGGCTGCAGGCTTGCGGAGCGAAAATCATACTCTTTACGATGCGCTCCGAACAGGGCGTTGGTGGTGACACGCTGCTCGATGCGGTGCGTTATCTGCAGGACCAGGGAATCGAGCTGCATGGGGTCAACACCAACCCGGACCAGCAGAGCTGGACATCAAGCCCGAAGGCATATGCCGATATCTATGTCGACGATGCCGCTTTTGGCTGCCCGCTGATCAGGCCTTCGGGATTTTCCCGGCCATGCGTCGATTGGAAGAAAGTCGGCCCGGCGCTGGAACACCTCTGCCTCAGTCGCCGCTGAGCGCCCGCCGGTCTCCGACATGACCATGACGGCCAAATTCAGGGGAGCTTTCCCGGTTGAGCCGTTTTCAGCGCGTAACAGGCTGCTCCTGGCCCTGACCGTTATCCTGGTCACCGCGTTCGTCGGCACGAGTTTGATCAATTATGCTATTACCAGCTCCGCGATTCGCCGGGAAATTGTTCAGAAGGATTTGCCGCTGACCCGGGACAATATCTATTCCGACCTCGCTGCCGAGCTGAGTCGTCCGATTCTTGTTGCTTCCAGCATGGCGGTGGATAGCTTTCTCAAAGAATGGGTTGAAAGCGGGGAACGCGATGTCGATTTGATTACCCGCTATTTAGCGGGGATTCGCGATCGCTACGATTTTTTTTCAGTATTCTTTGTTTCCGAGAAGACAGGCAACTACTATCATTTCAACGGTCTCCATAAAGTGGTCAGTCCCGAAGACGCTCATGACGTCTGGTATTATTCGTTCCTGGATCGAAACAAGGACTATGAGCTCGATGTCGACAACGACGAGGCTGCGGCGAATAACCTGACCGTTTTTATCAACTATCGGGTGACCGGTCGGGACGGCGGACTGCTCGGTGTGACCGGGGTCGGCCTGCAGGTCCAGCGACTCGCCGCATTGATCGCCGAGTATCAGCACACCTACGACCGCGCCATCTACCTGACTGACAGGGCCGGCCTGATTCAGGTGCACCAGGATCAGGCGCTCATCGAAAAGAAGTCCATTTCCACGATGCCGGGCCTTGCTCCGCTGGCCGGCAAGATCCTGGCGACCGGGGAAGAGCCGCAAAACTTTCGCTTTTCCCGGCAGGGGGAGACCATTCTGTTGACTGTTCGCCATATAGGTCAGCTGAACTGGTTGTTGTTCGTCGAGCAAAATGAGACGGCCGCCTTGCATGAGGCGCGGATGAATCTGCTGCGCACCGTGCTGGTCGGTCTGGTCGCCTCGCTGGTCATAATCGGGTTGACGCTGTTCACCATCAACCGTTTTCAGGCTCGCCTGGAAGTAATGGCCACCATTGATGCGTTGACCGGTGTTGCCAACAGGCGCATGCTGGAGATCGAATTTTCCCGCTTCCTGTCGGTGCAGCAGCGGTCTCGACACCCCTTTTCGCTGATCCTGGTCGATCTCGATGGCTTTAAAAAAGTCAATGATGTCCTTGGACATATGTCCGGAGATATGGTGCTGCGCCAGGTTGCCGACATCAGCGCCGGGACGGTTCGGCCGGTCGACGTGGTTGCCCGCTGGGGCGGGGATGAATTCGTTGTCCTGACCGGGCTTGGAACTGCCGAAGCAGTAATGGTCGCCCGGCGACTGGCCGATGCCGTTGTCACTGCCGACTTGGCCGGAGCCGGAACGAGGATGGATGATCCGCGGAAAGAGATTACCATTTCGTGCGGAATTACCGAGTATGCCCAGGGAGACGACCTGGACTCGATGATCACGCGGGCGGATCAGGCGATGTATACCAGTAAAAGAGAAGGTGGAAACCGCGTTTCGGTTCTGGCGGCTGCGGGGTGATCAGTCGGCCAACCCAGCTCTGATTGACAGAAGAAGTTCGATATTGCCGATGAAAACGGCGACAATATCCGGGTCGAAATGGCTGCCGCTGCTCTGCTTGATAATCTCCAGAGCCTCGTCGACCGATGAGGCGGACTTGTAGACCCGTTCGCTGGTCAGTGCGTCAAAGACGTCGCAGATCGCCGCTATACGGCCGATGACGGGGATTTCCTCGCCCCGCAGACCACGAGGGTAGCCGCTGCCGTCGAATTTTTCGTGGTGGGTCAGCGCAATTTCGGCGCCGATCTGCAGGATCGACGAGGTTGACTCCGATAAAATACGATGGCCGATCTCGCAATGGGTCTTGATAACTTCAAATTCCTCGATGCTCAGTTTCCCCGGTTTCAGCAGGATCGTGTCGGAGATGCCGATTTTGCCGACATCGTGCAACGGCGCCGAGACCTTCAGGGTTTTGCATAACGATTCCGGCAATCCCATCAGACGGGCCAGAGTCTCGCAGAACTTACCCATTCGTACCGTGTGTTTGGCAGTCTCGTTATCCCTGAACTCCGCTGCTTTGGAGAGGATTAAAATGGTCTCTTCCCGCGATTTGTCGAGTTCGAAGGTACGTTCTTCAACGAGCAGTTCCAGTTCTTCCCGGTGCCGCCGGTTTTCGATTTCCAATCGTCTTCGACGCAAGGCATTGGTAATATTGATGATCAACTCATTGGCCTGGAAGGGTTTGGTGACATACCCGTAGGCCCCCATGTGCAGGGTCTCAATGGCCGTGGTCCGGTCGTCGACTCCGGTGACCATGATAAAGGCGAGATCCTGGTAGGTTTTTTGGCAGGTGTCGAGCAACTCGACACCGGTCATGCCGGTCATGTTGATATCGCTGATCACCAGGTCAAACGGCTCTTCTTTCAACAGCTCCAGCGCTGCTTCGGCATTGTCGGCGGTGCGGAATCGATAGCCCTCGCTCTCGACGATAACGGAAATGACGGTGCGCACCTGGTCGTCGTCATCGACAATCAGCAGCTTCGAATGGCTCGGCGTGAGCGGTGTGATTTGTTCCATCGGGGCATCCACGGAGAAAAGTTGATTACCGTCTGTATTAAACATGCTTTGCCGGCAAAACTCAATTGATTGCTCGCACTGTCGGAGGTTTTCAAAGGATCAGGGCCGGGCTCGCATTCCTCTGGTCGGAGATCGCTCTGTTGCAGTGAAATAACCTAATTTCCAATTGATGGATGGAGTCGCCCGAGTACAAGTGAGCGCTCGATCGATGCTGCTTGCAAAAATTCTCGTAATCAGTATACCCTTGCACAAGAGGACTGAAACGAAGGGGAATCGGGGCTGATTGACGCTGACGGTGGGGAGGAGCCATGAACGATAAGGAAGCAACGACGGAGCCACGGGAACCGCTGTGGGATCGGACACTGAGAAGAATCAGGGAATTCTGGCCTCTCGGTGATCCGGCCGCCTTGAAAGATGTCGTCGGTACCGATCTGCCGGCCACGGATCTTTCCAAGGTTCGTGCCAAAATCGACGCCTGTCTGGCCGGTGAGGGCGGCGAGGTATCGGCCCGGGCCCGGGCCGCCGAACTTGGCGAGACCTACGCGGTACTCGGCAGTACCGGTCGGCGCCGGTTTCTTGAATTGCTCGCCGCTTCCTACGACGTGGATAACGAGTCGCTGGAGACGGCCATTGGCGAGTGGCGCCTGGCGCAGGACGCTATTGCCCGACAGCAGGCGGCAGCCGGGCTGCGTGATGTTCTGGAGCCGCCTCGGATCAGACTCCTGCGCCAGTTCAACGGCCTGCAGGGCGGTGTCAAATTCCTGGTCGACCTGCGCGCCGAGTTAATCGGTTGGGCCCGGGAAAGCCGGGAACTGCGGGCCCTTGACCGGGACATCTGCCGCCTCCTCGCCTCCTGGTTTGATATCGGCTTCCTCGAGCTGCAGCGAATTACCTGGGATACTTCGGCGGCATTGCTGGAAAAGCTAATCCGGTATGAAGCGGTGCACGAGATTACCTCCTGGCAGGACCTGAAAAACAGGCTTGAAGGTGATCGCTGCTGTTACGCCTTCTTTCACCCGCATATGCCCCATGAACCGCTCATTTTCGTCGAGGTGGCGCTGGTCAACGGCATCTCTACCAGCATTCATCAACTACTTGACGAGCGAACTCCGGCCGGTGACCCGGCTGAGGCCGATACGGCGATCTTCTATTCCATATCCAATTGCCAGTCCGGACTGGCCGGAGTCAGTTTCGGTAATTTTCTGATCAAACGGGTAGTCGCCGACCTGACGAGCAAGCTGCCGAATCTGAAGACCTTTAGCACACTGTCACCGATTCCCGGTTTTATCGACTGGCTCAGGCAGCAGGAAGAGGTTCCGGAACTGGTCGATGTGGACGGTGAGGCGGTGGCCTGCCTGCGGGCCGAGCCGATCGACGTCGACTGTTTCAGCCGCCTGCTGCTGCCGGACCAACAGAACAATCCCGGGCCGGGAGAGAAACAGCGGAGCCAGCACTTGCAGCAAGCATTGTTGCAGCTCTGCGCCCGATATCTGCTGACGGCCAAGCGGGGGTGGCAAGCCTGGGACCGGGTCGCCCACTTTCATCTGACCAACGGCGCCCAGATCAGGCAGATCAACTGGGCTGCCAACCGTTCAGCCCGGGGGATTCGGGAGTCGGCCGGGATGATGGTCAATTATCTTTATGACCTGTCTTCCATCGAGAAGCATCACGAGGCCTACAGTAGCCAGGGGCATATCTCGGCCGCCGCGCCGGTGAAAAAGCTGGTCAAATAGCCGGGTTCACCTGGCGATTTCGCTCGATCATGCCCATTACTGCGTAGACGAGCTGGGCGGCGGCAAAACTCGAGGCGTGATCATCGATCCGGGGAGCCAATTCCACCACATCAAAACCGACAACCCGGCGGCCGCGGATGGCTATATCTATGGCCGCCAGTGTATCGTACCACCCCGGTCCGCCCGGCACCGGGGTGCCGGTGGCACGAATTACCGAGGGGTCGAGGCCGTCGACATCAAGACTGAGGTAGATGGTTTCTGGGAAGTCATCGGGGAGTTGCAGGGCTGCCAGACCCTTTCGGTGCAGAGTTACGGCGTCGAGGCTGGCGATGCGGTTTTCTCGCCGGTAGTTCTCTTCTTCCAGGCAACGGGCGCGCACACCGAATTGGAAGAGCACCATGCCGAGATCTTCGTGGGCGCGCCGGGCGACGCAGGCGTGACTATAGCGACTGCCCTCGTAGCGGTCGCGCAGATCGGCATGGGCGTCGAGCTGGAAGAGACCGACCGGTGCGGCGTGGTGTTTCGTTACGGCCTGCAGGGCTCCGAGGGTTACCGTATGTTCCCCGCCGAGCAGTACCGGCAGACGGCCATCGGCCAGAGCGCTGCTGCAGCGCTGGGCAACCCGGGCCAGCACCGATTCGACGGTGGAGCGGCAATCGATAGCTGCCGTGGTATGAATGCCCAGATCGAGCGGCTGGGAAATCCCGTCGAAGGCCTCGAGCTGCTGCGATGCCGTAAGGATCGCCGCGGGGCCGTTACCGGTACCGGCCCCGTAGGAAACGCTCTGCTCCAACGGCACCGGAATAACATGAAACAATGAGTCGGCGGCCGCGCTGCTCGCCAGTTCGGAAGCGAGGAAGCCGGGAAGCTCAGTGCCGGCCATCAGGACAGCCTCCCCTTGAAGTCTTCATAGCCGAATTTACGCACTACCTGCAGGCTCTTCGTTTCCGGTTCATAGCGGATTATCGACGGTAGTCGTACCCCGTTGAAGGTCGTGGTCTTGACCATGGTATAGATAGCCATGTCGGTGAACACTAATTTCTGGCCGACTACCAGCGGTCTGTCGAACGAGTACTCTCCGGCAACATCGCCGGCCAGACAGGACAGTCAGCCGATCCGGCAGGTATATGCTTTCTCGCCCGGTTGGCCGGAGCCGACGATCAGCGGTCGATAGGGCATTTCCAGTACATCTGGCATATGGGCCGGCACCGAGGCGTCGATGATGGCGATATCGATATCGGCCGGTACGATATCAAGGACGGTGGTCACCAGGAAACCGCTCTGAAGGGCTACCGCTTCGCCCGGCTCCAGGTAGACGCGGACTCCCCAGCGATCCTGGAAATCGTTGATCAACCGCACGAGCAGGTCCCGGTCGTAGTCTTCCCGGGTTATATGGTGGCCGCCGCCGAAATTGACATAGTCGAGATGCGGCAATACCGAAGAAAAGGATCGTTCGACGGCAGCGATAGTCCGCTCCAGACAATCGGCATTCTGCTCGCAGAGATTGTGCCAGTGCAGTCCGGAAATCCCCTCCAGTTCGTCGTGGCGAAAATCACGGGCGCGGATGCCGAGCCGTGAACCGGGGGCGCAGGGATCGTAAAGGGCGACGGCCCCCTCCGAGTGCTCCGGGTTGATGCGCAGTCCCAGTGCCAGCCGTCGTCCCCGGGCGGCGGCCCGGTCCAGGG
>JAZBPM010000270.1:0-11668 GCA_036351615.1 Desulfofustis sp. | reverse complement strand
CTGGTCGGTACCGGTGACTGCCACGATATCAAACAACATTCCATCAACATCCTCGGCGATTTCAACCTGGCCGGCGAGATCTGGACGATTTGCGACTATTACCGGCGCATCGGTATCGAGGTCGTCGCCACCATTACCGGAGACGGGCGGGTTGCCGATATCTGCCGGGCGCACGGTGCAGCGCTCAACGTCGTGCAGTGTTCCGGGGCGACCATGGATCTTGCCGTGATGATGGAGGAACGCTATGGCATTCCCTCCCTGCGAGTCTCCTATTTCGGGATCGAGGACATGGCCGAGGCACTCTATGCGGTGGCTCGCCATTTTGCTGACCCGCAGCTGATGGAGCGGGCCAAGCGGCTCGTTCGGGAGGAGTTGCAGCGATTGATGCCGGAACTGCTGGAGTATCGTCGTGTCCTTGCCGGAAAGCGCGCCGCCATCTATGTCGGCGGCGCATTCAAGGCCTTTTCCCTGATCAAGGCCTTTCGTCTGCTCGATATGCAGGTGGTGATGGTTGGTTCCCAGACCGGCACCAAAGAAGATTACCAGGAACTGGCAGATATTACCGACGAGGGAACCGTTATCGTTGATGACGCCAACCCGCTTGAATTGTCGGTATTTATCCGTGAGCAGGGCGTTGACATCTTTGTCGGCGGTGTCAAGGAACGACCGATCGCCTACAAACTGGGAGTGGCCTTCTGTGATCACAACCATGAACGAAAAGAGATGCTGGCCGGTTTCCAGGGCATGATTAATTTTGCCCGGGAGGTCCACGCGTCGGTAACCAGTCCGGTCTGGCGGTTCATGCCGCGCCGGGTGGTGGAGGAACGATCATGACCGTCCCCCCAACGTATATCTCGACCACGAATGGATGCAAATTGTGCAAACCGCTCGGAGCGGCGATCGCCTTTCGCGGCGTTGCCGGCTGCGTACCGTTCCTTCACGGCTCCCAGGGGTGCGCCACCTACATGCGGCGCTATATCATCTCACACTTCAATGAACCGATCGATATCGCTTCTTCATCCCTTGGTGAAAAGCACGCTGTTTATGGCGGAGCAGCCAACCTCAAGATCGGTCTCAAAAATGTGACGGCCGCCTACCAGCCCCGGGTAATCGGCGTGGCGACGACCTGTCTGACGGAGACGATCGGGGACAACGTCCCGATGATCCTCCATGAATATCGACAAGAATTTGGACGTGCCGAAGGACCTGCTATGGTTCACGTGTCGACTCCGAGCTACGGCGGCACTCACATGGAGGGATTTCACGCGGCGGTGCGGGCCGTCGTCGAACAATTGGCCGACGAGAGCGCCTCTCACGAGGGCATCAATCTGCTCGGAGGATTCGTATCGACCGCCGATCTTCGCTGGCTCACGACGGCCTGCCGGGACTTCGGCCTCGAGGCGACGTTACTTCCCGACTATTCCGAATCACTCGACGGCGAGATTGCCGAAGAGTATCAAATGCTGCCGAGTGGAGGCACATCCCTGTCGGCCATACGCGCCATGGGCGGAGCCCGCGCTACTATCGAATTGGGGTCCACGCTGCCTGCTGAAACTGCCGGCACACACCTGCAGCAGCGGTTTCATTGTCGTTTGGAACGGTTCGGTCTGCCGATTGGTATCGGCGCTACTGACCGGCTGTTCACCCTGTTCTCTGAATTGAGCGGCCGGGAGATTCCGGCTCGGCACCGCGGGGACCGCGGCCGTCTGATCGATGCGCTGGTGGACGGCCATAAGTATTGTTCGGGGAAACGGGCGGTTCTTTACGGCGAAGAGGATCTGGTGGTCGGTATGGCCGCCTTTCTTGCCGAAATCGGAATCCGTCCGGTGCTTTGTGGTTCCGGCGGCAAGAGCGGCCGATTCCGGCAGGCGATCAGTGGTGCGCTCAACGGACTGGTCGACGAGTTGCCGGCGGTGTATGAGGATATCGATTTTTACGATATCGAGCAGGCCGCCGCCGACACCGAGATCGATCTTCTGGTCGGCAACTCCAAAGGCTATGCATGGGCCCGTCGCCGGCAGATTCCGTTGATCCGTATCGGCTTTCCGATTCATGATCGTATCGGCGGCCAGCGAATCCTGCATCTCGGCTACCAGGGGGCACAGGCGCTGTTCGACTTGATCGTCAACACCTTGATCGAGAAAAAGCAAGACGATTCACCGGTCGGCTACAGCTACATGTAACCGGGCCGGCTGATCGTTCCTCAAGAGGTCTACTATGAACCAATCAATCGAAAGCAGAAGCCTGCGTCACCCCTGTTTCAACGAGGGGGCCAAGGGACGGTTTGGTCGGGTCCACCTGCCGGTGGCACCGACTTGCAATATCAAGTGCAATTTTTGTGATCGCCGTTACGATTGTGTCAATGAATCCCGGCCCGGCGTGACCAGCTCAATACTCAAACCGGACCAGGCGGTGCGCTATCTGGATCAGGTGCTGGCCAGGGAGCCGCGAATCTCGGTCGCCGGCATCGCCGGCCCCGGAGACCCGTTCGCTAGCCCGACCACGACCATGGCGACGCTGGCTGCCATTCGCCGAAAGTATCCCGACCTGGTGCTCTGCCTCTCCTCAAACGGCATGGGTATCGGCCCCGCTATCGGCGAGTTGGCCGAGCTCGAAGTCTCCCATGTGACCATAACCGTCTGCGCCATCGACCCGGAGGTCGGCCGGCAGATCTATGCCTGGGTGCGCGACGGCAACATCGTCTATCGAGGGAATCAGGCTGCCGAGTTGCTGCTGATGCGGCAGCGGCAGGCAATTGTTGAGTTGAAGCGCCGCGATATCACCGTCAAGATCAACTGCATCGTTATTCCGGGGATCAACGATCAGCACGTCGTCGATGTCGCCCGGGCGATGCGGGATTTAGGAGTTGATCTGTTCAATTGCATGGCGCTGTTTCCGGCAGCACAGACTCCGTTTGGCTCGATCTGCCAGCCGGATAAAGAAACGATGCGTCGGTTGCGTGACGAGGCTGAACGATATTTACCGCAGATGCGGCATTGTACGCGATGCCGGGCCGATGCAGTCGGCCTGCTCGGTGACGATCGTTCCGGAGAATTCAGAAGCTGTCTTAATTCCTGCTCGACGAAACAGCCGAGCCAGGGTGAGCGGCGTCCCTATGTGGCCGTGGCCAGCGAGGAGGGTGTCCTGATCAACCAGCACCTCGGCGAGGCGAGTCGGCTCGCTATCTGGGGACGTAGCGGCAACTCCTTCCAGTTGGTCGAACAGCGGGAAACTCCGGCAGCAGGCGGAGGCATTCGACGCTGGCATCAAATGGCGGCGATGCTGACCGACTGCCGGGCGATCCTGGCCGGTGCCATCGGACCGACGCCGACGATGATTCTTGACGCCGCGGGGATCAAACCGATCGCAGCCGCCGGTTTTATAGAGGACGGCCTGCGAGCGGTCTATGAAGGTCGGAAGGCAGGCCTCATCAGGGGGCGGAGGACAGCGATTGGTGCTGTGACCTGCACCGGTTCCGGCGGCGGGTGCGGTTGAAGATTAGAACTGGTTGGTATCGTGGTTCAACATGTGAAAATGGTTTGCCCGACGCTTTGATACAGGCTATTGATAGAAGGTATTGTTTAAACGGAGGATGTCAGCACGATAATGAATAGTTGATAGTGCGTCGGGGGTAGGACCGTGCCGGGTAAGGAAGCGGACAATCGTTCTCAGAAATCGGTGTATCGATTTGATAGAGTGGAGCTTGCCGGTGCTTTTGGCGATATGGGTACACTGTTGCCCATAGTCGTGGCGATGATCCTGATCAACCAATTGAGTCCCACCACCGTATTTTTGGCCTTTGGGCTATTCTATTTACTGGCCGGAATCTATTATCGCCTGCCGATTCCCATTCAGCCGCTGAAAGCGGTCGGGGCGGTTGCCATTGCCTACCCGACGGTCATTACCGAGTCGGTAATCGGTGCGGCCGGGATTTTGTTTGGAGCGATCATGCTTGCCCTGTCATTGTCAGGGATGGTTGATACGATTGCCAGGCTGTTTTCCCAGGCTGTGGTCAGGGGAATTCAACTGGCACTTGGACTACTTTTTTTGAAAAAAGGCGTTGAGCTTATCATCGCCAAAGAGCTTTTCCTCACGGGAGCAGATTCTTACTCAACCGGTTTCCCGATAAATGTGGTAATCGGTGTGGTCGTGTTCGGCTTGGTGCTGCTGTTCCTCAATAGCAAGCGGTTTCCGGCTGCCCTGGTAGCGATGGCTATCGGCATCGTTGCCGGTATCGGACTGGGTGGGTTGGCGGGGCATTCACCGTCCTTTGGACCGACCGGCGTGAAGGTTATTCTGCCGAATCCGGGAGATTTCTGGACTGCCTTTATCATGCTGATTCTGCCACAGATACCGCTCACTATCGGTAATGCTTGCGTCGGGACCGCGGATACCTGTGCGACACTGTTTCCCGGGCATTCACACCTGGCAAAGGCAAAGGCCGGCATATTCGCTCTTTCAATGGGTTTGGTTAATTCGATTGCCGGCTTTTTTGGAGCGGTGCCCATGTGTCACGGCACCGGCGGTCTTGCCGCTCATTATCGATTTGGGGCCAGGACTGGAGGGGCTCCGCTGATGATCGGCGGGGTTTTCGTCGTTGTGGCGTTGGTGCTCGGTGAGACCGGTTTCGCCTTATTGGCTGCCATTCCGCAGTCAGTTCTCGGCGTTCTGCTAATATTTGCCGGTCTTGAGCTGTGTCCGTTGTTGCGCAGCCTGAAAACGAACGAAGATTACTTTGTTGCCCTGTTGATTGCCGGTATAGCCCTGGCGGTACCGAACATGGCGTGGGCTTTTGCCATCGGCATCGGTACCGATCTGTTCATAAAAAAAATGAAGATCAAGATCTAACCCCCCATCACCGAAGGTCACAACGAACAATGAAAATCGGTTGGTGGTCGGAATGGCTGGCCACTTCACTCTCCGGCGTCGATTTTGTCATGGGAGTGAAATGGAGCAAACGGACACCAAGAGATATATGCCGAGCGCACAACACGCAAGAAAGGGGAGCAGTTCAAGAAAGAACTGTTTGGTGGACAGCCTGCTGGGCCTTCTGCAATCGGCTTCGCAGCCGATTTCTGCATGGTATATGTCGTGTCCGGAGCCGAACACCACTTCAATCAGAAAGAGAAGAACAAGCCCTATTCCTATAATTGCCAGAGCGACCATGCCCCCGATTAGCTGGATTTAAGGGAGCCTTGAAAAATTGTCGTTTCGCCCGATCCCATCGTTGCGCAATTAAATTTTATCATCTTAATATCATGTAGATGCCTGCGGTAAAATTTTCTTGCGCGCCTCGATCTTGAACGAAATTCAGAAATTTTCAAGCTCCCCTTAAGCCGTGCACCGCAACTTGAGTACGAGCACGGGTTGACGGATTGATCTGAACCGATAAAAGATGCCAGTTCCGTCCTATTTTAGTTACTGCCGGTAGATGACGGTTCCCACATGCTCACCATGCAAGGCACGAGTTATCGCCCCTTCAACCAAGCCGTTGACGATTTGTACCCTCTCGATAACCTCGCTGTTCTGGATAATTTCAAGACAGGGCCTTTCGATAACAAGATCGTCGAGGTCTCGATCAAGAAGGTCCTGGGCGCCGATTTCCGGAATGAATTCGGCCTTCGGGTTTTTCTTTGGATCTTCGGTATAGAGACCGTCTTCATCCTTGATGAAGAGAATGGTGCGTGAACCGATCAGATCGGCAAGAATAACCAGGCCCACATCGGTACGATGGATCGGTATGCGTCCGACTTTCGGCTTTATGGCAAAATAGTCGTACGGCGGCATGCCGTGCATGACCGGAATAATGCCTTCAGCAAAGTAGGTTGGTAGTTTGACGATATCAGAATGCGAAATTTTCACCCCACCCCAAGGCGATAACAGGGTGGCAATCATCAGTGCATTTTGTTCGGAGATCATGCTGCCGAATTTGGCGATAACTCCGGTCGGCATGCCCATCTCCAGTCCGATCGTGTAGATATGACGACTCCGGGTTCCACCCCCCGTAGTTATCAGAATCTTGTGATCCCGACGATTCCTGACGATCTCTTTGAGGATATTTGGCAGTGCTTTGACTCCACGGTCGCAGATCGACTGGCCTCCAATTTTCAGGATTGCAATATCCGGATACAAACGAGATTGCGGAGCAATGGCCAGGTTCTCAACGAACTCTTTGCTGACCAGACTCTCTCCCATCAGCCTGCTTTCCACGTGCAATCGATTGCCATCTTGATCGCGGACTAGGGTCATGTCTCCGTCTCCTCCTGTCGATGATTAGTCGTGTGTACCGTATGTGAACCTTGAAAAATTGTCATTCCGCCCAATCTCATTGGTGCGCAATCAAATTTTATCCTCGGAATATTTTGTATATGCCTGCGGTAAAAATTTCTTGTGCGCCTTGATCTTGAACGGAATCCCTGATCTTTCAAGCTCCCCTTATGCTGCCTGCTGTGATCATATACCAGGGCAATCCGTCATCAGGTGTGCTTTGGCCCGCGTTTCAGGGCGATGAGCTCGGCGCCTGTGGCCCCGGCGATCTGCTCCAGTTCGGTCATTCTCAAATGATTGCCATACACCTTGAGATCGACGCCGCTGATGGCTATGATTCGGTATCTCGGTGTTTGAGCGCCTTCTCTGATCTTTTGTCGTTCCCGGAAGAAAATTTTTCCTGACATGTCGTTCTCCTCGTTTTGTTTTGGCGATGCTGCGTTCTGACTACTATATGTTGCAAGGGCTGTAACAGCAAGGACCAACAAGCTGTAGTAATTGGTTATTAGAGGTTAGAATTTTGAATAGTGGGGCGGTCACTGCGTACATTAGGTAATCTTTTTATGTGATTATCCGGTGATTAGAAAGGCTTGCCAGCAGATTACTAACGTGCCGATTAAAAAAATGAAAAAAAATAGAGAGTAATCCCGGTGTTTAAAACAAATTCACAATAATTCAATGATATTAAAGACTAACAGGCATGATGGAGATTGACTAACATATCTGGTGTTAGTGAAAGGTAGTTAAATCAATCATTATGCCATGAAGGAAGAAAAAAATTCTACGTACGGTGAAAGAAACCTATGGTCAACCTCTTGATCGGTATCGACGATACCGACAATCTTGACAGCCCGGGTTCAGGGGTTTTGGCTGAGCAATTGAGCAGGGAACTGCATGATAACGGATTGGCCCTGTGTACCGCAATTACCCGTCACCAATTGCTGGTTGATGATAGGATTGCCTACACATCTCACAATAGCGCAATGTGTTTTTCTGCCGTCTGCAACGAAAGTGGTGTGGGTGATTTGATCGACTACGCGCAAACATTTTTGCAGACGCATGCAGTCATCGAGGCTGATCCAGGTTTGAGTGTTGTTGTCGACAATGGCCATTTTGACCGGAAGCATCTCATTTCATTTGGCCACAAGGCAAAACGGTACATGGTCGATAAACAAGAGGCTTACGATCTCGCCAAAACGCTCGGTGCGCACCTGTCGGAACATGGAGGCAGCGGTATCGGTGTTATCGGAGCATTGGCGGCAACGGGCCTGAGACTCTCCGGTTGTGATGGCAGATATCGTGGCTGGCACCAGATGGGACGTGCCGGCGAGGTTACAACCGCAGGATGGTTGGCCGGCCACGATTTTATCGATGCCGTCGTTGCTGATGACGGCACCCGTTTGGATGAAAATGCCACCGTCATGCTCACCGAGTCTAGCCTCAAGACGGTCCTTCTCAACGGATGCCGGATTGTGCCGGTTGCAAATGATGCCACTTCGACCTCACAGCCATGCTGGAAAACGTTGTCACGGAGTATGATGAAGCGCTTTTGATCGTTGTGTCTGAACCGATTTTCGAAGTTCTTGTGCGTCTTTTCCTTACAGGGTGTCCTCGTTGTCCTTACGTGATTCTGCTCTCCTTGCTTACGATAAATAAAAGTAATTACATGACGATACACCATATGTGTTAGAAATGGTAATTTTTGGAAAATCTATTGGCGTTAGATTCTCCACAAGTAGAATAGGGATAAGACAGTTGCTGAAATTAACTGCCGACTACGAAAACGATCAATCTTCAGTAACGGCACGGTGGGACTATCATCAAGGGTAGGCCTCGCCAGCGGAAGCATCCTGTGAGACGATAATGGGGGCGTTATGAGATACGGAAACCATGGAGATACACCATCACCGACACTTGCAAGACCGTTGCTCGCCCTCTCTTTGTTGAATCTGGATATGTCCACTCTGGAGGCGTACGTCGAAGAGCTGATGAAAAAAAATCGTATCCGGACGGTAAAAGAAGAAGATATCGTCATGGCCGCCGGCAATGCCTCTTTCCCTCCGTTTCGTCAGGAAACCCGGTTCCCGGAGGAAGCGTCCGGCGATCGTTTTTTACCTTGATTAAGCAGCCCCTCCTCCAAATTTCGTAAGCTGATGGTAACGCTCCAGACACTCAGCGATTTGCATTCGTTGGCTCAAGAGATGGGTGAAAAGGCGGTGACCCAGCCGCACGTCGAGAACTTGCTCAAGGCGTTTGGTCAGCTTATTTTGATGAAGCAACGATGGCTTCAAGAGAGGGAATGTCAAAGGGTATCCGTGGATATCGACAAGCATCGATTGAATGAAGGCGTACCACTGATCGAGCACGGTGGTTTTTTTGATACTGAGGACCCGTGGGATGAAGCAGCGTTGTTTGCGGTTGCTGCCATTTTCCAGGGATTCCCGGAGTATGGCGTTGAGATGTCAGTCCTTTCTGAGGAAATCGAAAACGGACGATACAAGATTGATCCGTTATCCATCACCATACAGAGAGCCAGCGGGGTTTGTGTTTTTACATCGGAGAGAATCAATGAAGTCAATCCGATCGTGGTGGAACTGTTCAGCAGGTTTCTGTGGCGGTTGATCCTCTGCAGCAAACGTCGTGATTGTGAATCAGAGATGAGACATATCGTCTGGTCGAAAGGGTATTGTCCGGTGTGCGGCAGTTACCCACAATTGGCTATTCTCGAAACCCATGAAGAGAAGATGCTTTGCTGTTCTGAGTGCGGTCACCAGTGGCGTTTTTCGGGCCCGTATTGTCCCTATTGCGAGAACGAGGATAAGAAAAGGATACGGCTTCTCGGTATTGAAGGAGAAGGCGACGGAGCCGCCTTTATCTGTATGGAATGTCGAAAATACCTGATTAGCACCGGGACGTCGGCGATGTGCCGACAACCAAATAGTGACCTGTTGTCACTCGGGTTTGTTCACCTGGATATGATCCTTCAGGGTAAGGGGTTCATGCCGATGGCCGAGTGTGAATGGAATGTCTTATATCCCGATGCTCATGCAGATCGAACTGCACGGGATGGTTCTTGAAAACATGCGTGCGCGGCAGAGAACGTAGCATGTAGCGCACGCGTCGTGTCATCAATGAAAGGATGCGTCTTTCGCGCTGATGGATTAAAGAAGGGCTGACCGTCTTTTAATTCGTCAGTGATTTATTGTTCGGAAGCGATCCTTGGATATATCTCTGTACCACATTACCTTTGTTCTAACGTTTTTCGGCGTTGCTCTGCTTGCCCTTCGGCGGGCAAAATCGGTAGCAACCCATGCCGATTTTGCTCTCGCAGGGCGCAGTCTGCCGGCAACCGGTGTGGCCTGGATCATTATCGGCACCCTGGTCGGTGGAGTGGCCACCATCGGTACCGTTCAGACCGCGTACACACACGGTATTTCAGCAGGAATTTTCACTTTCGGCAGCGGTATTTCCTGTTTGCTGCTTGGCTGTTTCTTTGCCAGAGCGCTGCGCGAAGAAGGGGTGGTGACCGTTTCCGAATATCTTGGCCGGCGCTTCGGTCAGCCCTTTCGTCGTTACAGCAGCGCCATCAGTGCATTCGGCATGTTCATTCATGTCGTCGGTCAGTTTCTTGCCGCCATTGCCATCATCCAGGCGGTATTTGCCTGTGGCGATGTTATCTCGGTTGTGCTGGTGACGGCGCTGATCGGGATTTTTGTCGTTTCCGGGGGGATTGCCGGTGCCGGTCTGATCGGCCAGATCAAGTGTTTCATGCTTTATCTGGTCATGTTGGCCAGTGCCGGTGTTGCGTTGCAGATGGGCGGTGGCTGGTCGGGCATCGTCGACAAGCTGCCGCCCGAGGCGAATCTTTTGAGTTTTACCGACTACGGCCATGCAACAGCGGCGGTGGATACGGTTTCGATGCTGGTCGGCGTCCTGTCCACCCAGATCTACCTGCAGGCCATCTTTGCCGCCCGTGATGTGCGAGCCGCCCGTAACGGGGCATTCTTGAGCGCTGTCGCCATCCCGCCGCTCGGAGCGCTCGGCATTGTCGTCGGGCTCTATCTGCGCACCGCTTACCCGGACCTGGGTGGCAGTGGCGCCCAGGCCCTGCCGTTTTTTCTGGCGATCAGTTTTCCGCCGGTAGTGGCAGCTTTTTTCAATGCCGGTATCTTACTGATCGTCCTCGGCACTGGGGCAGGGTTGGTACTTGGCGTGACCACCAATATCTACAACGATTTCCTGTCGGGGAGCAGTCTCATGCGGCGGGTGGTGCAGCCGGTGAGGCTGTTGCGCGGCTGTGCGTTGAGCGTTTTGCTGCTGGCATCGCTGCTCGTTTTTTCCGGTCTTGATTCGACCATCCTGTCCTGGAGCTACCTATCGATGGGGCTCCGCGGATCGGCGGTGTTCGTGGGGCTCTGCGCTATCGTCTTTTTCAAACGTTTTACCGACTCCAGGACACTGTTGGTGCTGCTCTACCTGCTTCCCGTCCTGTATCTTTGGTTGAAATTGTAGTTCCGCGGTGCTCTTCGGAGTTCGTCGTTCGTTCGGGCGCGAAGGGGTTAGATTAGCCGCTCAATGCCGCTGACGATAAAATAGCCGGAGAACAGCACGAGAAATGAGGCGCAGGTACCGACCAGCAGGCGATACCGGCCGTCGGTAAAGAAGCGTCGACCGCGGGCAATGCCGAAAGAGATGAAGCCGTACCAAGTCAAGTCGGCCAGAATGTGCCCCACGAAGAAGGCGGCAACGCCGATCAGTCCGAATTGCATGGAGTAGACGATATAGCCGAGGCCGATGGTTGCCCACCAAAGCAGCCAGTACGGGTTGGCAATGCTCAACAGAATGCCGGCCAGAATCAGATTCCTCGAGCGTTTTCCCTGGTCGTCCAGGCAGAGGTGCAATGATGGTAGCCCCTTGAACATCGAGACGGCCATCCACAACAAAATGACACCGCCGACAAGAGAAATAGCGATGAAGACCTCGTCGCGCGAGAGCAGTGGCGCCAGGCCGGTGATCAGCGCGCCGACCAGAAGCAGTTCGAGCAGTCCATGTCCAAGAATCATCAGTGGACCGACTGTCGCGCCACGCCGTACGCTTTCACTGACAGTCACCGTCATCACCGGGCCCGGCATCATGGCTCCGGACAGGGCGATCACAAATGAGGACAAACTGATGGAAATCAGAGCAAGCGACATGATAGGGTGCACTCCACATAGACAAGAGGATCTGTATAATACCGGACGGAATTGTTTCGGGCAATGATCCGGCCGATCCTTTCTGCCTTTTTCTCTCCTTCCGGGCCGTTTTGGACGCAACAGGTGCTTTTTCTCTCGCCCTTGGGCTCGGTGACATTTATATGAAAATCGGAGGGACAGGTTTTAACCTGTCCCCCGCTCACTTT
>JAZBPM010000269.1:0-9290 GCA_036351615.1 Desulfofustis sp. | reverse complement strand
GTGGCCGCCGAACCGCTCCCGGGAAAAATGAAGACGGTGACGCTGTTGCAGCTGGTTGAAGAGCGTTCGCTCAGATTCGGGCAACGTTCTGATATCCATGTCGTTACATTTGCAAGAATAAGGTCGTCAGACCGATACAGGCGACAGCGAGACAATAATAACCGAACCAGGGAAGGCGGTTTTTCCTGATGATGTCAAGCAGCAAAACAATAGCCCCATAACCGGTACCGGCCGCCATCAGCGTCCCGGCGACCATGTAGCCCAGCGCTTGCGTTGACGGAGGGTGACTTATCACCTCACCCGCATGGAGGACAGCCGCTCCGAGGATGGCCGGCAAGGACATCAAGAAAGAAAACCGGGCCGCCGTTTCCCGGTTGATTCCGAGCAGCATTGCCGTGAAAATAGTGGTCCCGGAACGGGATAAACCGGGGACAATAGCACAGGCCTGACCGACACCGATCAGCAACGCCCGCCACCAGGTGATCCTGTTGCCTCGGTCGACAAGCCGGGAAGAAAGGATCATCGTCACCCCGGTCACGATCAACATCAGGCAGACCACCAGGATCGAGGTGAAAAGCGCTTCCACGAGGTCCTTCATGGTCAAACCGACGATCACCGCTGGAATGGTTGCTACGACGATGGCCGCATCCCAGCGCAGAAAATGCGCCGTCTCGTCGGAGCGACGACCAGTTATCCAGAGCCAAGGAGCGATTACCATTTGCACGATGTCGCGGCGAAACACGATCAACACCGAGACCAGGGTGCCGAGGTGCAACATGACATCAAAGGCCACGCTCTGACCTGAAAAACCAAGCAGATGTGAACCAAGGACCAGGTGCCCGGAACTCGATACCGGCAGAAATTCGGTCGCACCCTGGATAAAACCGAGTAACAGGGCCTTGATCAGTTCCACACAGCCGCTCTTTTCCTATGGGAGCCTTGAAAAGTTGCCATTTCGTTCATCATAATCGCTGCGCAATAAAAATTTATCCTCGGAATATCGTATACATGGCCGACGGATTTTTTTTGCATGCCTCAATCTTGAACGAAACTTAGAGTTTTTCAAGCTCCTCTTATTGATCCATAAAAAACTGCCAGGATACATGTCGTCAATAAAAAAGGCCGGCTGACACTCGTCAGCCGACCCTTCAGAATAACGACAATCAGATTGGCTGTCAATCAGCAACCTTCAATGGCGCCCCCTTTCGGCGGAGATACGCGGGGTTTGTCACCGGGCTTCAACTGATCGGCATTTTCGCAGGTCATGGTGACTTTGTCGCCTTCAACTGAATCGACCGTACACTTCAATCGTGCAGCAAAAACGGTACCAGCGGTTGAAGCGACAAACATCAGGGCAAGTACTGTGGCAATAATTCTCTTTTTCATGACAAATCTCCTCTGTGTGCTAATGAGCAATTGCGCCGACCTCTTGGGTCCAGCCGGCAAAGTATGCTGATCACTGCATCCTTTAGGGTTGCCCGCCTCTCCGGATACATTTCGTCGTCGTTGCTCTCTGATCATTATTTAAGAGCAACCTAACATACCTGTCTTCCTCGCCTTTGTCAAGAACCCTCAACCAGAACTCTCAATCGATAATCTGTTCAAGATCCCGCACCAGTACCGTCTGGGGGACATAGCCGGTATATTTTTTCACCACGGTACCACTTCGATTAACCAGAAATGAGGTCGGTACGCCGTAAACGCCGCCGAAACTGACCGTCAGTGCATCGGTCGCCATCATTACCGGATAGTTGATGTCGCGCTTGGCAACCAGATCACGGACTACTCGCTTTTCTTTATCTACCGACAGCCCGATGACCGAGAAACCGCTCTGAGAGTATGTTTTCTGTAAATGGATCAGGGTGGCTATCTCCTGGATACAGGGAGGGCACCAACTGGCAAAAAAGGTTATCAGCAAAGATTTTCCGGCAAAAATCCCACTGTCGATCTTTTTGCCGCTGGCTACCTCCTCCAGTTTAAAGGCCGGCATTTTCGTTGCCGCCATGGCCGGAACCACCGCGAAGCAGCCGGCGACCAGGAACCAGAGTGATACGGCAGCTACATAAAAGATCCGTTTAGACATGGTAAAATCCCCTTATCTTATGTATCATTGCGCGAGTGATGGCTCTTTTTAAGCCGCCTCTTAATTGTAATGCATCGACGACCGACCGTAAATAAGGTTTTGGTAAAATACTTGAACAAGGCCCCCGGCTTCTGCTATTATCTCACTTTTTCTCCCCGGGCCTTGGGCTGCGAATTGACCGCCGCTCTACTGCAGCACCGATAATTCACGGTCCCTGTTTCATTAACCCACACGATCCATCACGGGATAGAGCATGAGATTGTTTGCCGTCATATCACCGTTTTTTGTCATCGCCTGCTGCCTCGTCGTACTCGGCACTACTGCAACCGACTGCGCATCGGAGATAATCGATAAAGTTGTCGCGCAGGTAAACGATGACGTCATCACCCTGTCGGAACTCGAAGAGGAAGGCGGACCGCTTTTTGCCAAAATCAGGCGAGAGGCTCCTGCCGACGAGCGGCAGGAAGCTCTCGAAATGGTCCGAGACCAAGTGCTCAACGCTCTCGTCAACCGCACGTTGATCGCCCAGGAAGCTGCCAAGCAGGGCATTACGGTCAGCGATCAGGAAGTGGATGAAGCGTTCAATCAGGTCCTTGCCGCCAATGGTGCCACTCGCGAGGAGTTTCTCGGAGAGCTCGAACAAAACGGTATTGGCGAACAGACGTATCGCCGGAACCTGAAGAGCCAGCTCCTGCAGAACAAACTGCTGATGCTGGCGGTCCACTCGAAGATTCTTATCACCGACGACATGGTCCTCGATTATTACCATGACGAGTACACGAAAAACGTCGACGAAGGAAGCTTCTATCTGCTGCAGATCGGGGTTGGTTGGGACGAGCCGGAAACTGCTCAGCAATCGACGGTGGAGTTGTACCAGGCCAAGCTCGATGCCCGAAAACGGGCTGAGCGCATCCATAAACTGGCACTGGCCGGACAGGATTTTCGTGATCTGGCGCGCCGCTTCTCCGATCTGCCTTCAGCCGAGGAAGGCGGCGATATCGGTGTTTTTGCCGAGGATGAGATGGCCGACTACATGAAAATGGCAGTAGCCGATCTCAAACCCGGGGAAATCAGTGATATTGTGGAGACTCCATTCGGCTATCAGTTTTTTCAACTGCTTTCCGGCGGCAGTGGCGGCATCGTCAGTAAAGCTCCCTATGAAACAGTGAAAGAACAGATCAGGGAAAAGCTTTATCGTGAGACGATGCAGGAAGAATATGAAGCCTGGCTGAAACGACTCAGGGAAGCGGCATATATCAGGAAATAACGGCAACAAAGCGGCATCACAGCCGCTCGCCGTCACCAACGGAACAGGGACCACGCCATGGAAAACCGCATCGACGACAACGACCGGGAAAGCATCGGGGCACTGTTCAGAAGATTACGCCTGGAGCGGTCTCTGGAGGTTGCCGATGTCGCAGCAGAGACCCGGATCACACCGGAAATCATCAGGGCCATGGAAGCCGATGATTTCACGGCCCTGCCGCCTCTGGCATTTGCTCGTGGCTTTTACGGGCTCTACGCGGCAATGCTCGGCCTGGACCAGGAAGAAATCATCCATCGCTTCAGTGACGAGTACAAACGAACCGATACCGTGACCAAAAGCGGCGGCCTGACGGCACCGAGCTGGCAAGAACGACACGTCGGCAGCATGGCCTCGCCACCCTCCTACTCTTTCGGTACCATTTTCGCTATCGGCTTGCTGATCGTTCTGCTGATCGCCGCCGGTATCAGCTGGTATGCCGGCTATAATCCTGCCAGCCAGGCGAGCAAATGGCTCCGGGGCTTTCAGCAGCCGCCGGCCGAACAGAGTGTTACCACCGACCAGCAAGCCTCACCGCCGCAAGCGTTACCGAACGAATCGTCTCCGGCCGGGGAGGCGGGCGTGGCCCCATCCGAACCACAGGTACCACCGGCGACGACCCCACTGGCGGAAGGTTACCGCTACCTGCTGGTAGCTGAATTCCAGGAAGACGCAACGATTTCCATCGCCATTGACGACCAGACAAAAGAAACCGTTTCGCTCTCCAGGGGCACCATCAGAACCTGGCAAGCACGTGAATCAATCAGCCTGGAACTGCCGGCCGATACCGTTGTGCGACTCTTTCTCAATGGCATTACTCTGCCGCTTCCGCCGGCAACGGATGGGACGATCTCTCTGACCATTCCGGAGTATCTGCTCGACTGACCGATGCCCACGCTGTGTGCCGCTGTTCCGGCAGTTGTCCTCGATTGTCTCGATCACGGCGAATCAGATAAAATCGTCACCTTTTTCTGCCGTGATATCGGTAAACTGTCGGCAATTGCCAAAGGGGCTCCCCGCAGCAAAAAACGCTTCGTCAACAAGCTCGAACTATTCTCCTTCCTGCAGATCACCTGCAGCCAATCGGCACCCGACAGACTCGCGGTCCTTACCGAGGCCGATCTGATCAACGGCTTTATCGGGCTGCGCCAATCCTTTACCGCCTACCAGGCGGCCTCGATCGTCAGAGAATGCATCCTGCTGGCCAGCGGCGAAAAACAGCGGGATGACCAGTTATTCCAGCTACTGCTCTGGACGCTGCATGCACTGAACAACAGAGACGGACAGAAAGCGGTCATCGCTTTGTTTCTGATCAAACTGTTCGACTGTATCGGCTATCGTCCCGACTTTTCGCTCTGCCAACGGTGCAGCACGCCGTGGCCTTCGGGTCAGCAGGGACTGTTCAGTCCACTGACCGGCGGCCTGATCTGCCCTGCCTGTCTGGCCGTCGCAGAGGCTGGCGGCAGACGATTGTCGGCAGGCACTATTCAGACCATTGCCATGGTCCAACGACAACCGCCGACCCGCCTCAACCGGTGCAAAATCGGTAGGGCCGTCCTAACCGAAACCCTCGACTGTATGCACCAGTATGGCAGGCACCTTTTCCAGCGGGAACTCACCTCCTGGAAGTGGCTGCCGCCGGACTGAGAGGCAACAGACCGCTCACGTCAGGTAGCGGATCTCACCGCTATGCTCGACAATCCGACTGCCATCCGCCAATGTGAGACAGAGGCCGCCCTCGTTATCAACTCCGGTAACCACCGCCCGGTATTGCGGCCGACTCATGACATCGAAGCCATAGACCACGCTCCGTCCGAGCGAATCGCTCAACTCCCGCCAACGAAGCAGCAACGGATGATCGGCGTCAGCATCGATGCGCTGGCCCAGCACATGATCCTCGTGATAATAAAGGAGTCCGATGTTAAACGTTAAAGCGGCCAGAAATCGGCAGCCGAATTCGCTGAGATCAACCGCAGTTCCTGCCGCCAGGCTGAGCGAGGTGGCATCACCTTGCAATTCGGCGGGAAAGGATTCGTTATTTACATTGATACCGAAACCGACCAGGCAAAACTCCTCCCCGGACCTCTCACCGATAAAGCTCTCGCAAAGAAAACCGGCGACTTTGCGGCCACCGATCAGCACATCGTTGATCCAGCGGACGGTCGCGGCCGGGCAATAGCCACGCACCGCCTCGCAGCAGGCGATCCCGGCCACCATGGGCAGCAACCGAAACGAGCGGGGCAGGAGGGTGTTGACGACGACCAGCGTACCCCACAGGCCGCCTGGAGGGGCGTGCCAGCACCGGGCAAAGCGCCCACGGGAACCGGTTAGCGAATCGGCGATAATGGTCGTCCCCGAAACCACCGACTCGCCAGTCCGCTCCCGTACCGCGATCTGCTCGCGGGCCAGAAGCATGGCCCGTTCCAGACGATCATAACGCTCGATAACGCTGCCGACAAAAGCGCCATAACGCATAATCTCGTCGGCTGCACGGCCAAGAGGCCCTCTGCGACGCGTCGGCAACTCGACATCTCGACAATAGGAACGAAGACGGGCGGCGGTTAGACCGGATGTTGACGTCATGCCCGGTCGACAGGAACAGTGCTCGGCCGTATCGAGTTCCACGGCGGCTGGCGACACTCCCGGGCCATCAGATATTATCCCACTCGGCTTTGACCCGGGTAATCACTTTCTGGATGAGCGGCACTTTGTCGGCACCGCAGACGCCGATCAACGGCTCTCCCTGATCGACCGAGATCCCCGGTTCGAAATAGACCGAGTGGATAACGCCCTCCTCGCCGGCGTAATATACCGGTGTATCCCGTTTCATCAGCGACATGGTCAGAATCTCGTCGCCGGGCTTGATGGTGACCGAACGTGCCCCCTTTTTATCGATCCGGGACTGAACATCCAGGGCAAAAAAATATTTGGCTTTCTCCGGCGCCCTGAACAAATAGAGCACTTCTTTTAGAATATTTTCAATGATATCCTTTTTTTTCAGCGGGTAACGAATAGTCATCAACTTTTCCCCGGCCTCGACAAAGCAGCCCTCCAGTTCCGCCTTGAGTTCCGAGACGATACCGGTAATCGGCGAACAGAGCGGCTTACGGTTTTTTTCCCGAGTTATCTCAAAGAGCGTCGTACCGGGGATATGCTGCCACTCGCCACTCGGTGCATCGACGGCCTGTCCCTTATCGACCCGATAGTTGATCACCCCGGTGTGCGGCGCCCGCACCTGGATATAGTTGTAGGGATCGGAGCGGTACTTGGCGAGTATTTCATCAAAATCAATCTCGTTTGACATAGCTGTCCAGCGTTCTCTGCACGTTCTTCCCAAGCCTCTTGCTTCGCGGAAGAACGAGGTTAATGGTGATGTCGATTCTGCTCATGAACGACAAGCGGTCGGGCCGGGCCATGGATATCGACAATCCGGCAGGTCACGGCCGCAGGGTCCACCAGGTGGGAAACATAGCTTTGTTTTTCAAGCACATACCTCTCTTCACTACGCGCCGGCACCGTGTCGTAGATCACCCAGCGGTCGACGCCTCGCCGCTCTCCGAAGCGGTCGAAGAGCTCACAGCCGATAACCGGATCGCGCAATTGGCGATCGCCGTTATTTGCCACGGTGAAGACGGCTTGCACCCGGTTGCCGATCTGATGCAGGTCAAGACGATAACCGACGAGTTCCAAATGATCACCGATCGTCGCGACGCGTGGCCCCGGCACGACGCTTTGCTCGAACAACCCGACGATATCCGGAGCCTCGGCAATGCGTTTGATCCCGTAACTGACGAGGAACAGGATCACCAGGCAAAGGACGATATTAGCTCCCGGTTTCAAGCGATTATCAGACCGGCGTGAAAAAGTTTCGGGCGATTCCATCATATCCTCCTTGACAGAAGGTTAGGCGATCAGGCAACAGCCGGGGCATTTCTCCAAGGCGCAGCCACTGCCATGTGCTCTGACACCGTGGTGTTGCCATCATCCCGTCAGCGTAGCTTTATACTTACATATCTACCCGATGGCAACCCAATTTTCCAGCACTTCCGGGCTGTCGGAACCGCGTCCGAGACGATTGCCGGAATACATTTTATCTAGGCATTTTGGGCCGATTCATATACCCTGAAAGCGGCATCGTCGATGTTGTCGGTCATCTTGGAGCTCTCTATCAACGCATCACTGAAAAGGCCATGTCAAAATTACTCCGCCGACTGGCCGCCGCCCTGGCTCTTGCTGCGGTCGCCGTCGCCCTGCTTTTTCTGCTGGTCCCCTTCGCGCTGAATACCTGGCTGCTGCCCGCGCTGCTCGATGATCTGCCGAATAGTGAGCGGGTATTGAGCATCGACCGGCTCACCCCGTTTTCTGCAAGCGGCACCCTGCACCTCGGCGAGCCGGAGAAACCGGGCATTGCCGTACCCCGTTTGGTTCTGACGTTTTCACCACTTGAGTTGCTGAAAAAACGGCTCCGCTCGATGACTATCGATCACGCTGTGCTGCATCTTTACCGTACTAATGATCGCATAATCATACCGGGGCTCTCTTCGGCAGGCACCATGAAAGATAGCCGACCTACCGTCGCCCCGCTCGCCTTACCCCTTATCGTCGATCATCTGATAATCAAACAATGCAGCCTGATCCTGCACGAAAATGGGCGAACACCGCTGCGACTCAGTGTATCTGCAGATCTGACCATTTCCTCGACACGCGACGGTAACGCCACGTACCGACTGGAAACGGCAGCCGGACGGTTTACCCTTGCCGATCTGATCCTGGCTCACGGCACGGTGGATCTCAGCGCCGGCGACAACGGATACCTGCTGTCGCTGAACCTGGAGCACGGCGAGGGCGAGGTGCCGGCACGCATGGTTCCGCCGTCGTTGCAGGGGTCACGGCTCGGTCCCGTGAGCGCCACGCTTTCCCTGGCGCTGGCAGAGGACCTCAGATCATCGACTGCGCTCGACCTGCGGGCCTCCTTTACCCAGCCGTCTCTAACAGTCGGTCCGCTGAAGGTGACGGGCGCCGAAGAGAGCACTACGATCCGACTGAGCGTGAACGGTACGCCGTCCGCCCTGTACTACGAACTCTCTCCGTTGCTCCTTACTTCACCGGCGTTGAAATTGGCGGCAACGCCGCGCGGTTCCCTGTCCGTCGGCCAAGACGGCATCACCCTGACCGGCGACGTCGATATGGTGGCGACACGGACTACGGAGCGTCTTGCCTCGACCATATCCTGGCGCGGTAGCCGGCAATCGGACGGCAACTGGCAGCTGGCTATCGACGGTCGGGCAGGCGGTCAAAATCCGCTGACAATCCCCGGCGTGCCAGCGACCATCACCGTGCCGGAAGCGAATCTGCACGCCGATCTGACGGGGCGCCCCCACCATCTGTCGGCCCGCTTCGACCTGGAACTGCCCCAGATCGAGCTGATCCACGATGCCATCACAACGAACCTCTCCGGTACCACCGTCCGGCTGCTCGTTGAGCACCGCGACGACGAGACCAGCGGGGACCTGCATGGCGCAGTGGACCGGGTGGTGCTGCCCGGGCAAGCTATGGAACTCGGTGGCCTCGAACTGAGGCTGCCATACATCCTCGCCCCACCCGATCTAACCGGCGACGAGGTTCCCCGTGCCGGCTCGCTTGCCATCGGTTCCATCAGCAGGCAGGATACGTTGCTGGGCGCTTTTAGCGCAACGCTCCATCAACGCAATGCCCGGATCGATCTGGATGGCGCGCTGCAGGCTGCCTTCCCGCCCCTTCCCAGATTGTACCTAACCGGTGCGGTCCAGCCGGCCGCCGGGACGTTCGAACTATCCTGGCAGCTGCCGTCGACGGCCATCGATGCCGCACTGTTGCCGAACATCGCCGGGATCCCGAAACAACTCGGTTTTACCGGCACCCTTT
>JAZBPM010000268.1:0-7121 GCA_036351615.1 Desulfofustis sp. | reverse complement strand
GGCGGCGGCTATTTTCACCATAGCCAGGGACGCGATAAGTACCGGGAAATGGGTCAGCGAAATACCGCTGATATTGAAATTCTCGAGGGCGCGCAACGTCTGAATGCCGTAGAGGTACTCTACGGGAACCTCGCGATGGCCGAGCAAATCGTGTTCGGTTCGAGTGCTGCCGGTTTCATATTGGGCGGCAACCGTTGTTGTCTTGCAATTATAGGTATGCCGCAAACGACGCGATACTACCCTGATTATATTTGAGAAAATTTTGGCCGTGGCGGAAGGGCTGATTTGAAAAAACGATGAGTCGACAGCGAGTACCGTCGTTTCGGTGGTGGCCCGGGCGGACGTGGCGTTTGGTTGATGACTGGCCCATGAGCCCTCACCGAGGAAATCGCCATCACTGAAATAGCCGAGTCGATCATGCTCGCCGAACGAGCCGATGCTAAACAGCTCGACTTCACCCTGAACAATGATAAACAGATCGGTTAGAGGACTGCTCTGCTCGAAGAGCAGTGCTCCCTGGTCAAAATAGCGTTCCGCAGCATGCTTGGCTAAAAGTGTCAGCTCTTCCTCGGACAGCCCAAGAAAGAGTTCGGTACTGCGCAGCAGTTGCATCCGTGTATCGTCGCTCATATCCTCTGTCCTCTGGTGACGATCGTCCTTCAATGGCGTATAAAAACTGCCGCCCGGCAAAAACGGGTTTTGCATTTTCTTCCGATTGTAGACAAGCATGGAACTCTTGACAACGATTGAGTGGTGGGGTTGAAAAGAGACATGATCGACATTCGTGCAGTGGATGATTGTAAAGCCGGTACCGGCCGGTGCCTTTGTGCTCCGAGCCGGCATGAGGCGCTGGAGTATGGGATGGCGCCATCAATGGACCAGGTGGTCACCCATGAGTCGGCGCACAAGTTCGCTCGCCTCGATGAATTTCTAGAACGCTCGACCGGTAGCGATACATGAAGAACGGGCAAGCAAATCATACGATCAAGAGTTGTCCGGACTGCGGCCAGCATCTCAGAATCCCCAAGAATACCGGTGGCATCACCTTGAAGTGTCCTTCCTGCGGGCACCGTTTTGCCTCTGATTTCAAGATCGGCCGGGTTGGGAGGAGATCTCAAGGATCCGCAAGGGTTTCTCTTCTTCGACTGATCTTCGAATTTCCCGGTCGGATGTTCGACCGACTGTTCAAGTAACGGGCGGTGGGCATTTCTCCTTTAAACATCCGTCTGTATTTGTGCCGGGAAACGTTTCTATTGTCTTGGAAATCTTGCCGGGGGGCTATTATGTTTGTTGACGTTCAAGTAACTCCAGCGTTCGGGCATCCTGCTCGCCGTTGTAATATTTGTTGATAGCCCGCTGGAAGAGATCAATTTCGGGCACTGCCATGAGAAAAAGAGTCATCGAGGACCTGAACTTCAAGTCGTCGGGATGTCCGAAGATAGTGTTGGCCGATTTGCCATCAACCGCAATAACCAGCTCGGTGCATTCCTGCAGTCGCTGCCCGAGAACCGAATGCTGAGCGTAGGCGCGTGCCTCGTCGAGCGTCTTTATCGCGTAGGTTCGGGATATTGGTGTTTGACCGAGGCCGATGAACTGGGGAAAAATGAACCACATCCAATGCCCGGTTTTGGCACCGCGACGGAGTTCTTGAATCACCTGGGGATAGATCTTTTTCTGGGCTTGCACAAATCGATCGAGATAAAACGGGTCGGCCGCGGCCATGGGCAAGGCTCCTTAGGTGTGATAAAGAATGGTGCCAGGATCAGGTAAATACCTTGTAGAGACCGAACCCGGCAGAAAGCAGTGAGGAGGTCAGTATCATCAGGACTACTGCGCATCCCCTGTTTTTAACGGGCGGCTGCTGATTTTCAGCATCCTTGTCGAACAGCAGGATGGTCTCATTAACTCCGTCACCATCGTCTTCAAGCAGATCGAGCGGATCTTCATCAAAATCGTCCATGAACGTCTCCCTAAAAAAATGCAGGGTTACCCTGTAAAGGGATATACGCCATTGTATCGATCCGGTCACGTCAGCACAAGGATTCAACGAGTAGTGATCCGGTATCCTGACAACTCAACAATAAGTGAATGATTATTAACGAGTTTCCAGTGTGTTTATGTACGAGACGGTTGTTGTGTCCGAGATATTTCGGCGGAGGTAGTGTTCAGTGGGTGGAGCTGAGTTCAGGGGGGGGCGATCACTCACATCAATCGAGCGTTGAGAAAAAGGTGACAGAGTATACCGGCCGCATAGCCAATTAGGATAGCAGGGGTCCAGCGTAGATGGGTACCAAAGGTATAGACCCCGCGAGCGGTACCCATGAGGGCGACACCTGCGGCGGAGCCGATTGACAACATGCTCCCGCCGACTCCGGCGGTCAGGGTTACCAGCAGCCATTGCCCATGCGACATGGACGGATCCATGGTCAACACGGCATACATCACCGGGATATTGTCAACAACCGCCGACAACAGTCCGACTAAAACGTTGGCGGTGGTCGCCCCCAAATCATGATACATGTACTGTGAAATGACAGCAAGATAGCCAAACTGGGCAAGACCACCGACACACATGATCACCCCGTAAAAGAAGAGCAGCGTATCCCATTCGGCTCGGGAGATCTTTTTCATAAGATCAAATTGACGTGCGGCGGCCGCTTTGTCGGTGTAGTCCTCGATCACCTCCACTGCACCAACCACCTCCCCTTCGGCATTCTTCAATGGTGCCCCGGTAAAACAGATCCAACGTCCATTTTCGCCAAGGCTCGGCACAAAGCGGGTCGCCTCATAGACGCCATCGAAGTAGGTACTCCGTTTAAAGTGTCCGGCATAGTGCCGTTCTATTGCCTTTTCCGGCATATAGTTGAGCACCAGGTCAGCCATCACCGGTTGTTTTTCGTCATAAAACGGCTGCCATTGGTTACGGGTTCCCACCATCTCCGGGGCTGGCAGTCCGGTAAATTCTTCACAGGCCTTGTTCCAATGGGTGATGTTGTGATCGTTATCGATGGCAAAGGCCGGCATCGGCACCTTTTCTATGATATCAGACAATTCCAGTTTGCTCTTCAGAATGGTGGTTATTGGATTAATGGATTCGGCACCCCGGGTGCCAAGGATATAATCGTATCTCTCCGAACGGCCTTCATGGAGTTTGATATGATAGGAGAGCGGTCCCAAAAAGCCCAACCCCAGCATCATCCCGACCACTGGCGGTAAATGCAGGAAATTATGAAAACATACCGCTGTCGTGATAGTGAGCAGAAAAAAGGCCATGATTGCCCGAGCCCCGTATTTCATCGAGACTTTTTCATCCAGCATTTTAGGGCCGGTATTGGCAATCGCCATGCTCATCGCCGCTGCCGGGATTAACCAGTTCACCAGAGATGGAAAGAAAATGACCCAGAACTCAGCAAAATGTACCTTGCCCTTTTGCCAGACCATGAGGGTGGTAATATCGCCAAACGGAGAAAATGCCCCTCCGGCATTGGCGGCGATGACCACAT
Organism: Desulfofustis sp.; assembly: GCA_036351615.1. Lineage (GTDB taxonomy): Bacteria > Desulfobacterota > Desulfobulbia > Desulfobulbales > Desulfocapsaceae > Desulfofustis. The sequence continues at coordinate 3,618 of JAZBPM010000268.1, read as the reverse complement.
TGATACATGCCAGGCCGACAAATTTTTTATTATCCCCACCCACCGCCATAACTACGGCCCCCATAAGCAGCGCCGTGGTAAGATTGTCGGCTATGGGAGAAATCAAAAATGCCAGCAACCCCGTCAACCAGAAAATGATGCGCAGAGAAAACCCTCGGGATACGAGAAACGCGCGGAGGGCCTGGAAAACATTGCGCTCCTCCATGGCATTGATATAGGTCATGGCCGCCAGCAAGAACAAGAACAGTTCGGCATATTCAAGAAGGCTCGACCGGATGGCTTCATGAGCAGTATGGGTATCACCAGCGCCAAGATAGGCGAGCGCCACCAGTATCCAAATAAGACCGGCGGCCAAGAGGACCGGTTTACTCTTTCGCAAGTGAATGACATTCTCCAAAGGAACAAGGATATACGCCAGCGCGAATAGCAAAATAGCAAGATAACCGTAGACGGTTCCGGTAAGATCAACAGCGGTAGCAACACTTGCAAGTTCTGTGGTCAGGTTTGACATATTCGATAACCCGGAAAGAAGAAATACAACGCAATCGTTGCCGACAGTTTGCCTTACCCAGATTGACAGAAACGAGTGTTGCTCCAGCCGGGTTATGTTGCCACCAGCTGTGATTTCTTTCAATACATGGTTTAACGTCGCTTTGATAAGCAGATTGCCGCTGGACTGGACGAAGCTTTAAAATAAATGCCGTTCCGCCCAATCTCATCGTTGCGCAATTAAATTTTATCATCGGAATATCATGTATATGCCTGCAGTAAAATTTTCTTACGCGCCTTGATTTTGAACGAAATTCCGAATTTTTCAAGGTCCCCTCAAGAAGAAAACAGGGAGCTAACGACATGTTGACCGACAGGGTCCGTTTTAAACCATTGCAGGACAAGATTACCGATGCGGAGACCGCTGCCAGGCACATCACCGACGGAACAAACCTCTTTATTTCCGGGTTCACCGCCGGTTATCCCAAATTGATTCCCCAGGAACTGGTGCGGCGGGCGGAAAGCGGTGAGCAGTTCAAAATTAATCTGTTTGCCGGAGCCTCGACCGGCGACATGGTGGACGGAATTCTTGCCCGAGCCAACCTTGTGGCCTGGCGACGGCCATACATGAGTGACAAATTCATGCGGCAGGAAATCAACCTCGGGAAAATCGCCTTCAAGGACGACCACCTATCCCAGCTGTCGGCCAAAGTCAGAGCGGGGGAGTGGGGCCGGTGCGATATTGCCGTGGTAGAGGCCGCTGCTATCACCGAAAAAGGCCACCTGATCCCCACTATGTCGGTGGGCAACACACCGACCTATGTGCGTGAAGCGGAAAAAATTATTGTAGAGATTTCTGAAAGTTCGCCACTGCTGGAGGGTATTCACGACATCTTTATTCCTGAAGATCCGCCATACCGGACACCCATTCCGCTCTACCGTACCGCCGACCGGATTGGCAAACCCTTCATTGATATGAACCCCGACCGGGTCGTGGCCATCATTCTCAGTGCCGAGAAGGATCATTGTCCGATTTTTATGCCGCCCGATTCTACCTCTAAACGCATCGCCGAACATATCCTCGACTTTGTCCAACATGAGATCAAGAAAGACCGCATCCCGCCGTCACTGCCCTGGCAGGCCGGTGTCGGCGATGTCGCCAATGCTGTTTTGTCCGGGTTCATCGAAGATAAGAACTTTTCTACTATCGATATTTATTCTGAGGTCCTGCAGGATAGCGTTCTCGACCTCATCGATCTCGGGAAGATCCGGGCGGCATCCGGCTCCGCTCTTACCCTGTCGGAGAAGGCCCGGGAGCGCTTTTTTAATGAAATATACCGCTACCAAGAGAAGATCGTGCTCCGGCCGGTGGAAATCTCCAACTCGCCGGAAGTGATTCGCCGTCTGGGAGTTATCGCCATCAACACAGCCATCGAGATCGACATATACGGTCAGGTCAACTCCACCCATGTTATGGGCACGCAGTTGATGAACGGGATCGGCGGATCGGGGGACTTCATGCGCAATGGCGCCCTGACGATGATGGTAACGCCGTCCACCGCCAAGGGAGGCATGATTTCAGCCATAGTACCCATGGTTTCGCATGTGGATCATTCGGAACATTCGGTGGATGTGGTGGTAACCGAATACGGCCTGGTCGATACCCGCCCACTGACCCCGCGTCAGGTTGCCGAGCAGATCATCCATAAATGTGCCCACCCTGATTTTCGTGATCAGTTATGGGACTATTTCCAGCGAGCGGTCAAAGAGCGAGGGGGGCATGAACCGCATATTCTTGAAAAGTCGTTTTTCATGCATCAACTATTCGTGGAAAAAGGTGATATGCGGCAGAAGGGGTAAGGGCAATCAGAGAACGCTCCGGGTGTTGATCAAATCAGAAGGCCGGTGGCAGGAGAATGGGTGAGGCGTCTGATAGCAGGAAATGAAGTGGAGAGGCGGTAACGATTTACTCATCAACTAATTCGAGGGTGTTTTATGGTTGAATGGTTTTTAGAATTAAATGCCGTGATGCAGGCTTTTGTGGCCACGTGCTTTACGTGGTTCTTGACGGCCCTGGGGGCGGGGGTCGTTTTTTCCTTTAAAGAGATCAACCGGAAAATGCTGGACGGCATGCTCGGTTTTGCTGCCGGAGTGATGATTGCGGCAAGCTTCTGGTCTCTTCTGGCTCCGGCCATTGAAATGGCGGAAAATATGGGGCATCGAGCCTGGTTGACTGCCGCCATCGGTTTTTTGTCCGGTGGGGCCTTCCTGTGGGTGTTGGACGAGTTTCTGCCCCATCTCCATCTGGGATTTCCTCGATCAGAGGCCGAGGGCGTGAAAACCGGCTGGCACCGCAGTGTCCTTCTGGTCTTGGCTATCACCCTGCACAACATTCCCGAAGGACTGGCTGTGGGTGTGGCTTTCGGGGCAGTGTCCGCCGATCTGCCGTCGGCCACCATGGCTGGCGCGGTGGCCCTGGCGGTAGGTATTGGTCTGCAGAATTTTCCCGAAGGCGCCGCCGTCTCCGTACCCCTGCGACGGGAAGGGTTCTCACGGCTGAAATGCTTTTGGTATGGACAGTTGTCCGGAATCGTCGAGCCCATTGCAGGGGTGATTGGCGCTTTTGCGGTCATCGCTATGCAGCCGCTCCTTCCTTATGCGCTGGCCTTCGCTGCCGGAGCCATGATCTATGTCGTCGTGGAGGAACTTATTCCCGAATCACAATTGGAAAAAAATACGGACATCGCGACAATAGGCACCATGTGTGGCTTTGCAGTAATGATGGTGCTTGATGTTGGGTTAGGATGAATGTCGCTTGACAAGTTGTCAATCGTTATTCGACTTTGGGTGCCGAACTGCCGTTCAGAAGGAGGTCGGTGCCGGCACCGCACCGACCCGCTTGGACCCGCTTGCTGACGTCGAGGAGGGGTGGTCCCAGACAGGATGTTTCGCTGAGGTGCTCCTGTCGATAAAGGCTATCCGTTTCGTTTATAAAAGATTCCCCGCGGCTGGCGCACCGAAACGATTTTCCCCTCGTTGTCGAGGACATCGAGGTATTTGTTTACCTCGTTGGCATGAAGCCCTAGGATGGCGGTCAAATCTTCTATGGTGCAGGGTCTTCTGGCAATG
>JAZBPM010000267.1:0-3329 GCA_036351615.1 Desulfofustis sp. | reverse complement strand
CGCTCCGTTCGGCCCGTTTCGTCCAGCCACTGGTCGTAGGCGCAGTGGCGGCATTCGTGGCTGAACAGGCACAATTTCGGCATTTCGATCCGGCCCTCCACAAAATGGCGGCAGATCATTCGGGCGTCTTTGCCTCTGAACGTGTCATTCGATCTCATGATCATCACCTCCTTTTAGCTCCCCCAATGGGCTGCAGGGGGAAACGCTGACCCATACTACTGCAACCGTGATGCCAGATTTCGAATATTTAGTATAACCATTTGTAATATCTATATAATTTTTATTTCATGCCGGGCGCTGGACCGGTCGCTGAACGCCCGGGAGGGGAAGGAGCGTTGCTTTCGGCAACACCCCCGGGGCCAAAAACAAGACGTCCAACAATTTATTTCTAATAATTACGAAATATTAAAAGGTGTTGCCGATAGCAACACGGCCGGCACCGGCGGCGACACTCGGCGGACATCTTCCGCAACGGAGGCAATGTATGGTAGAATTATTCATCCTGACTAAAATTCGGAGCCATGCCATGAAATGTCCGAACTGTGCGCGACCATTGCCTGCCGGAAAAGCGCGCTGCCTGTACTGCGGCGCCGCAGCGACATCCGTGGAAACGGTGACGCCATCAGACTCGAATGCCGAGGATCCTCCCATTCCACCTGACGGCAGCCCGTCGCACGTTCGTCTGGATGATCTCCCGGAAGAACTCCGGCAACAGGTCGTCCAGGCGCTGCATTCCGCAAAAACGAAACCCGCCGCCGAAGAGACCGTCCCCGCCGATGCGACCCGGGGAACGGCCGGGGCGGATCGAATGCACCGCGTATCGCAAGCGCTCGACGGTATTCAGCAGCGTTTCAATGACGATCGGATCGACTACGACGAGTACCGGGAACTGGTACTGCACAATCTGAAGCGGTTTTTAGAGGGTCTCGATCCCAAGGCCGCCCTCGGATTCGTTCTGAACGATCTCAAGTCTTCGGATCTGGGCCGGTTCATCGACGATGCGATCTACAAATCCCTTTGCCGCGCGCAGCTGTCCGCGACGGTGCCGCCGGTGAAAAAGACAAAGACGTGGACCTTCGGAATCTTTCGAAAGCGAAAATCATGAAAATAACCCCGGGGATCAAAAACCCGAAGGACGATATATGGATCCCCATTTGGGCCCTGGTGGGTGCGGCGGTTTTGTCCTGCTTGGTGGCGCTGGTGTTCGAGAAGATCGGCCCGGTGGCGTTTGGCTTCACATTGTTTATCGTCTTGGTGGTGATGTTTATGGTTGTCCCGAATTTTATCGTATACCGGAGTGCCGGGAACGCCGGTCCGGCCGGTATTCAGGTGTTGCAGACGCAGGAAGTGGGTAACTACCATACCGATGTGGTGATGGCCAAGACGGCCGAGGACCTCGACGACCGGATACGGGATATTTTTTTCATCGACCGAGACGGGGCGGCTGTCAACTTTGCCGATCAGTGAACCTAAAACTATTCAAAACGGGCATTGAATAAACGCTTCGATTTGGAATCCACGACAGGATAGCGCGCTTCACGGAGTTTCAGGGTGACAGATCGTACTTCTTCATCCAGCGCCACAGGGTGGTTCGATCGACGCCCAGTTCACGGGCGGCATGTTGCCGATGCCAGTCGTGTTTTTCGAGGACCCGGCGCAAGCGATCGCGTTGATCCACGGCGTCCGTTTGTGCTTCGACGGCCGCATGCGGGGCCTCTTTCCGGAGAGGCGGACCGGGGTGTTGCAGAAATTCCGGGAGGTGGCGGGGTTGGATGACATCGTCGTGGCAAATAATCAAGGCGTGCTCGAGAATGTTCTCGAGCTCCCGTACGTTGCCGGGATAGTCGTAATTGAGCAGGATCTTCATGGCCGCTTCCGAAATTTCCATGCGACGGTTGTCCCTGGCGGCGCACAATTTGCGCAAGATGTGATGGATCAGCAGGGGCAGATCGATTCGGCGCGCCTTGAGATCCGGAAGTTGAATTCTGAAGACATTGAGCCGGTAATACAGGTCTTCCCTGAACTGTCTTCTTTCGACCAAACTCCCCAAATCCCGGTTGGTCGCGGATATGATCCGCACGTCGACTTTCTGGGTATGTCGACTCCCCAGCGGATAGAATTCTTTGTCTTCCAGTACCCGCAGGAGTTTGGCCTGTAGAGACAGGGGTAAGTCACCGATCTCGTCCAGAAAGATCGTGCCGCCGTCGGCCTCGTTGAAACGTCCGGGCTTGTCCCTGTCCGCTCCGGTAAACGCCCCTTTGATATAGCCGAACATCTCGGACTCCAGCAGGTTGTCGGGTATGGCGGCACAGTTGACTTTGACCAGTTGTTTGTCCGAACGTCGACTGACGGAGTGAATCACCTTGGCCAGCAAGTCTTTACCGGTACCGGTGGCCCCTTCGATGAGCACCGTCGCATCCGTAGCGGCCACGACATTGACGGTTTCGAAAATCTTCTGCATGCCGGGATCTTTACCGATCATGTCCTGAAACGTGTAGCGCTCACTGATGGCTTGATTCAGCTGCCGGACCAGGGTGAGATCTTGAAAGGTCGCCAAACCGCCGATAATGGTTCCTTTTTCATTCCGCAGCGCCATGTAGGTGGCGCGAATCGGGATGGTTTCGCCGTTCTTGGTGGTTATGCGCCCGCGCCGGCTGACACGAGCCGTTCCGTTGGCGATCGATTCCTTGAGCAGGCAAAGATCGTGAGCGGCGGAACCTTCGAAGATGGCTGAACAGTGCTTGCCGATGACCTGGCGCCGGTCGAAGCCCGACACCTTCTCCGCGTCGTGATTGAAAAAGGTGATGTAACCGCCGCGGTTGACGGTAAAGACGCCGACGTCGAGATTGTCCAAAATCAGCTTGAGACTGCGCTCCTCGTAATGGATGCGGTTGACCAGATCGGCAATGGGGGTGTGGTCCTGCAAAACGGTCATGCAGCCCACCACGCTGCCGGAATCATCGTAAATCGGCGTCGCCATGCGGGTCAGCAGATGTTTGTGTTCGTCTTCATTGATGATTTCCACCTCCGGCTCGTCGGTGGTTTCTGCATCGCCGTTGCGGAGCAGGCACTGGACCATACAAGGCACGCCGGTGAAAACCTCACGGCAATCTCGCCCGAGAACTTCGTCTTCTTTCAAGCCCATCAGGGCCTGGGCAGTGTAGTTCATGGAAGAAATCTGCCTGCCGGTGGCAACGGTGAACGCACCGATGCTGAGCTCGTCCAATACACTGAGCCAATGTTCGCACAAGATGGTATAACGATCTCGAATGCGTTCGGCGGCCACGGGTCTTACCTCGGATTTTGCCTGGCGGTTATGATCGTTTTGT
>JAZBPM010000266.1:0-6470 GCA_036351615.1 Desulfofustis sp. | reverse complement strand
TGTGGCATCGGGGTATCGCCCGTCTCGACGACATCATCATTTCGCATGCCGATGCCGATCACTATAACGGGATTCCGGCGCTACTCGACCGATTTGCCGTAGATCGTCTCTGGCTTCCCTATCTCGATGCCGGCAAACCCGGTTACGCAAAACTCTGCCGATTGGCCGGACAACGCCAAGTCTCGATCATGGTTCCGGATAGCGGCACGTTTATCGAAAGAAAGGGTTACCGGTTTATCGCCGTCGGCACGGCAACCGGCGCCCCGGCAGTGCGCCGCTGGGTCGACACCGACAATGCAACCGAAGATGACAACGGACTGGTGGTTCTCCTGCAAACGCCCCGACTGTCAATGCTCTTTCCCGGCGATATCGGCACGGCCAGGGAACAAGAGCTGCTGACGGCCCGGGAACCGATCCGCGCGCAACTGATGCTTGCCTCGCATCATGGCTCGGCGACGTCGAATTCGCCGGCCTTTCTCACAGCTGTCGCCCCGAAACACCTGATTGTTTCCTCCGGGGATCGGACCGGTGGTCTGTTTCCCTCGCAATCGCTCCGCTCTTTCGTGCGACAAAACGACACGACGCTCTTGACCACGGTCGATGACGGCACCGTCGTCATCGCCGCCACGACGGATGGATATCGGATTCAAGCCTTTAAAAATGGGCAGTGGACGGTCAGCGGATCGGACAGGGATGGTGCAATCACACCTCGGTGAAATCCGACGGCGGTTTGCGCAGGAATTTGAGAAATTTTGCTTTTTCGATCGAATTGGAATACGCATCGTCGGCGCTGATCATCTTCTTTTCGAGAAAATTCATGATGGCATCGTCCATGGTCTGCATGCCGTATTTTTTCCCGGTCTGCATGGATGACAGGATCTGATAGGTTTTCCCTTCACGAATCAGGTTGCGTACCGCCGGTGTCGCAATCAATATCTCCAGAGCGGCGACACGCCCTTTGACGTCAATTCGTTTAAAAAGGGTCTGCGAGACGACCGCCTTCAGCGCGTCAGCCAGGGTCGAACGGACCTGCCCCTGCTGAGTTGCCGGAAAAATCTCGATGACGCGATCAACCGTTTTCATGGCGTTCAACGTATGCAATGTGGCAAAAACCAGATGTCCAGTCATCGCCGCTTCCATGGCCAGCGAAATCGTCTCCAGATCGCGCATCTCACCGACCATGATTATGTCAGGATCCTCACGCAGGGCACCACGCAGCGCCTGGGCAAACCCTTTGGTATGGGTGCCGATCTCCCGATGGTTGATCAGACATTTCTGACTCTTATGGACGAATTCGATCGGGTCTTCAATGGTCAGGATATGGTGCTTGCGGACCTTGTTGGCCTCGTCGACGATAGCGGCAAGTGTCGTCGATTTACCGGAACCGGTCGGACCGGTGACCAACACGAGTCCTTTCGGCAGATGGGCGAGACGGGAAATAACCTTGGGCAGCCCCAACTGCTCGCAGGTTAAAATCTCACTGGGAATTTCTCGAAAAACCGCGCCGATGCCATACTTTTGTTGAAAAAAGTTACAGCGATAGCGGGCCAGACCGGGGATTTCATAACCAAAATCGATATCTCCCGTTTCCTCGAAGACCTTGATCTTATCTTCAGGGCAGATCTCGTAAAGCATGGCCTTGAGTTCATCGTTGCTCATCTTCTTGAACTTGACCCGCTCAATATCACCGCGAATTCTCAGGACCGGCTGCTGATCGGAGACCATATGCAAGTCCGAAGCACCTTCATCGTTCATCAGTTTGAAAAATGCATCGATTTGCGCCATGCCTTCACCTCTTTACAAGCTGATATGATAATCAATCAACGTCAGAACGACTCTTCAGGCTACGGTGACTCGACCTGTGCCATATTGCCTTCGGTAACGTTTTCTTTGATATAATCGACAATGTCCTTGGAATCATCGAAAATCTTGAATAATTCGAGATCGCACTCGCCGATCAGGCCGGCCGCCAGTTGGTTGCCTTTCACCCATTCGATGAGACCCGTCCAGAAGGAAGAACCGACCAGGACGACGGGAAACGGTTTGACCCGCTCTGTCTGAATCAGCGTTATTGCTTCGAATAATTCGTCGAGTGACCCGAATCCGCCCGGCATGCAGACAAAGGCCGACGAATACTTCATAAGCATTACTTTTCTAACAAAAAAATATTTGAAATGTAAAGGGAAATTGGCATAGGGGTTGGGGATTTGCTCGTGCGGAAGGCGGATATTGAGGCCGACAGATATACCACCGGCTCGATTGGCGCCTTTATTGGCAGCCTCCATGATGCCCGGCCCACCGCCCGTTATCACGGCGAAGTTTGCCGCTGCAAGCTCATAGGCTATCTTTTCAGCCAACTGATACCAGGGATGATCCTGTTTAACCCGGGCCGAACCATAGATTGTCACCGCCGGGATATCGATCGTCGACAGCGCATCAAAACCATCGACGAACTCTGCCATGATCCGGAACATTCGCCACGAATCACCGACAAGTGTATTGTCCAGAACATATTTCGGCTCACGCCTGATTCTTCTTCTCTCTTTGCATTCCATAACGATTACCGTAACGATTCATGGTGCTGGTAAAGGGTTTGGGCCCGGCTTCTGATCTCGTCCGGGACCTCCCGGCCGCTGAGCAATTTTTTGATGTATCGGCAGGCCTGCCGGTGATGTCCTTGCAGACCATAGACGATGCCAAGCTCGAGCCACGCATCGATTCGAGTTTTGCGAACGGCAGCGCACCGACGAAACTGCTCAATCGCCTGATCGTATTGGCCACAGGTCGCCAGAGACCGACCCCATCTCAGCAAGAAAACCGGTTCCGGACCGGCGATCTCGACTGCCTTTTCGGTCAACCGCAGGGCGATATCGTCGCCTTCACCGAGAATGCGATACGAATCGCCGAGCAGACTGAGCGATTCGGCATCAAACTGGTCATATGCCAGTGCCAACTGCAGCCAGCGAGATGCGTCGGGAAAGCGTTGCCGATGATACGCGCTGATGCCGATATACCGGCAGCAGGCGCCGGCTGATTTAACAGCACCCTGGCGAGCGTGCCATGCGGTCAATATATCCATGCAGGAAACGTAATTGCCAAGGTGAAAGAAACAGATGCCGAGTTGATAGAGCAAATCGTCGATAGCGCCGGCCTGGTCGCTATCCTCTGGATTATATACCTCGCGAGCCCGCGAAAAAGACGCCGCCGCCTGACGGTATTGCCCGACGGCCTGCCGGCCGAGCCCCTGGTTGTAATGGGCCATGAAATTATCCGGTTCGAGATCAAGCACCCGTGTAAATGAACGCACTGCATCTCCGGTCCTGTTCATCAAAGCGTAGGTTACACCAAGGCTGTTGAGCAGGTTGATATCGGCCGGAGCACGGTCCAGACCGCGCCGGTATTCTCTAACTGCAGCGTTCCAATCACCTTCGGCAAAAAAGACATCGCCGCTGACATTGAGACTGACGGCATCGAAAACAACGACGCTCCCCGGTCCGAAAAAGGCGGCGTGGAGCAACGCTTTTCTCGCATTGTTGATAATTTCAGCGATACGCGAGCCGTGTTCGGGATAAGCGCTGATCCCGGCCGACATCGAATAATCGGCGCCCTTGTTGCTGCATATGCGTTCGATGATGCCGACAGCCCATGCCCGGACCTCGTCAGCACGCGCATCGCCAACGATAACCAGATACCCATCGGCAAACGGCAGCATATGCCTGGCCTCGCATCCGGCGTCAAGAAGAGTGTCCGCCCCCACCTTTTTTTGATAATCGAAGGTGAACAAAACCAGTGAGAAGACGTCAAGCTGTCGGCATCTGCGTCGGACTTTTGCGATCAAACTGCGCGATATCGGTCGCAACGGGGCATGTTCGGGATTGATTAGCGTATCGTAATCACAAAACGCGAACGGACCACGCCGACAGGCGACTTGCAGAGCCTTCCACGCCTCATCGAGCAAGAGGCGGGGATGATCATGCAGGAGCCTTCCGTCACCGCGCTGCAAAGAGACACTCGTGCAACCGCAGCGAACTCGGCGGCACCCGTGCCCTTTCAACGCCGTTATCAGTGACAGGCAGAAAGATGAGAGATTGGTTCGCTGCTGATCGCTCACCAGAATGGCAAAAACAGCCATTCCCAGATGAAAAAGCGGAAACGATCGGCGATTATAGTTTTTTAGCAGAGAGCCCGTGTTCAAAACCGGAGAAAAGCGGTCGCGAAGAGATCGTGACGGAGGCAGCGCCTCGATCAGGACGAGGTGAAGATCCGGACTGTCAATAGCTCCTGCCACTGCTTCGAAAAACAGATTGCAACCATAGAGTCCCGTTACCGGATCGAGAAACTCCCCCTTGATCTTCTTCAATTCGTCGGAAAGAGCCTGACCGGTATCGGCCAACCACTCATCGGACGCCTTTTCCAGTACGAGTGGATCCACCCCGGAGACCTCAGCCACCAATACCTCTTTCTCAGCTCCACACATCGGGAAATAGAGCGAATCCGTACTCTCCTTCTTCGGCAGACCGGTCTGCGCGGCATGTCTGGCGACAGTCAGCCAGGGCTGTTCCTGTTGTTTCTCAATCGAGGGTAGGTCAGCGGGAATCAACAGAAAACGGATGTCGCTTGCCGTTGGTACCAGGGCAAAAAATACTCTTTTGAATCGGGAGGCAAGCAGACTGAAGTCGGTGAGACAAAGCGGTCCGTTGACCGGTGAGACCGGAAAAGAAGCGGCACGCATACTCAGCGAACCAAGGAGAAATACTCAACCAATTGATCGGCAAGCAAAGCGATTTCGGAATCTTGGATCGTTCGCATATCAATGAGAAAACGATCGTGCTCAACCCTGCCGATCAACGGGATCTGCAAACGGCGAAACTCCCTCTCGAGGGTGCTCACCGGCACATCAACCGGCTGCAGCTGAACCGCCCAGCTGTCCAACCCATATTCGGGCAGCGCACCGCCGCCGACCCGAGAAACGGTCGGGACGAGCGAAAAGAGGCAGCGATCGGGAGATTTTTTACCGATTCTCCTTAGCAGGCGACCGGCCCGTTTCTTGATTGTTGACTGAGATTCGCCGATCATACGCAAAGTCGGTATCTGCTCGCAGGCAAGCGACTCGTCGTAATAGGCTCGCAAGGTACCTTCCAGTGAGGCAAGAGTAAATTTATCGATTCTCAACGCCCGATTGAGCGGGTTCCGCTTGATTTGATCGACCAGGTCTTTCCTGCCGACTATAATGCCGGCCTGTGGTCCGCCGAGTAGCTTATCGCCGCTGAAGGTGACCAGATCAACCCCGGCAGCCAAAACCTCCTGGACCGTAGGCTCTGCCGGTAAACCGAAGCGCTCCAGGTCAATCAGTGAGCCGCTGCCCAGATCCTCCATCACCGGTAGCCCCTTCGTCCGGCCGAGGGCAACCAGCTCTTGCGCCGGGACTGCAGCGGTGAAACCGATCATCCGGAAATTTGACGTATGGACCCGCAACAGCAATCCGGTGCGTTCGGTAATGGCCCGCTCATAATCGTAGAGATGGGTACGGTTGGTTGCTCCGACTTCGACAAGCTCTGCCCCGCTTTTGGCCATCACGTCAGGAATGCGAAACGAGCCGCCGATCTCAACGAGTTCCCCGCGCGAGACGATCACCTCTCGGCCACTGGCAATCGTATCCAGCGCGATAAACACGGCAGCTGCATTGTTGTTTACTACCAGCGCAGCTTCTGCCCCGGCCAGATCGCAGATAATATCTTCCACCAACGCATACCGGCTACCCCGCTTCCCGCTGTGCAGGTCAAATTCAAGGTTGCTGTAGTAACCAGCGCCGGCGATCAACTGTTCGAGCGCAGCTGTCGACAAAAGCGAGCGGCCAAGGTTGGTGTGGATAACAACACCGGTGCCGTTTATCACCCGGCGGAAACGGCTGCGCTGCAATTGCCCGATCTGATCTATAAAAAGAATCTTCCAGGCGGTACGGTCGACAGGTAGAGTAATATCTCCGCCGGCCAGGATACCTTTTCTGACGCGATCTATTGTTGTTTGCACGGCCTTTTTGGCAATACGCAGCGGTACGCCTTGTTGATTTATAAAATCAGACAGTTCCAGCAGACATTCATCAACCTTGGGCAGGTTGCGCAGCATCTCGGCTTTTTGATCCATCGTTCTCCGCAATCGGGAAATGGCAGCTTTACAATTACCTTACGTTATAATCCGGGAACAATAGCAACAGCAGCTACAACAGGCCAATGTTTTTTTATTCGTCACGGCATTTCCAAAAACCTATTGACACCCCCGGGTGAATCAAGTAGTGTGCCGCGGTCCTGAAGCACGGGGTGGCCGCCAGGCCGTGCCGGGGGTTTTGGGGCGACGCCGAAAGCGACGAGCGAGGCTGATTAGGCCTTGACAGAGCGACGGCGAATTGATAAATTTATGCTCTTCCGCACCACTCATTGGTGCGCGCCGCTCGCGGCGTTTCAGCGATCCTT
>JAZBPM010000265.1:0-18310 GCA_036351615.1 Desulfofustis sp. | reverse complement strand
TAAATAATTCTTCATGGTGCTCGTTATCGGCCATTGCTCTGCAATCTCCCTTGTTGATTGAACTGATGGGACAGTGCCTGCAAGACAGCGCCCCAATAGTACGGTATACTATAACTCTCATGACCGGACGTCACAACGAAGCATGAAAATCGACGCCGTGGTCGGAAATGGCCCTTTGGTTTTGAAAGTTAGCGGGGGACAGGTTAAAACCAGTCCCGCCGAATTTCATATAAAAACAACGCTCCGAGATGCAGGCGGCTCCGCCATGTTTTTTTGGGGAACCAACGCCGCCGTCTCGGTCACCCTCCGGAGGTTCGCCGATGTTTACTCCCGCCTGCCTGCCGATTCTGATCGGCAGCCTGCCGCTCACCGATCACCACCAGGCGCTGCATCAGATCCTGGCCACCACTCCCGATATTCCACTCTGGCCGCAATTACCGAAAAACCCGCGGGAGGGGATGCTCCGCCAGTTTCTCGACGGATACCCGGGACTGACCGAAGAGGACGGCCATTTCTGGATCGCCACGGACCGGCCGTCCTTTGCCGAGGACATGACGTACTTCTACGAAGATGTACTGCACAGCGCAGACACCGCCGAACTGCCGGAGGAGTCGCGCTTTTCGCTCAGCGAGCAAACGGCGCGTGGCTTTTTTGTCCTGCGCGAGACCCTGCCCCGCCTCGATCGCCTGCCGCTGTCCGTCAAAGGCCAGGTGACCGGTCCCATCACCTGCGGCATCGGCGTCAAAGATCAGCACGGCACACCGCTCTTTCACGACGACAGCCTGCGCGACATGCTGATCAAGCTGCTCAGTATGAAAGCCCGCTGGCAGGTCGAACAGCTGCGCCCCTGGTGCCGGGAAACGGGACCGCTGCTGTTCATCGACGAACCGGGAATGGTCAGTTACGGTTCGACCGCCTTTTCCGGGATCTCCCGCGAGGCAGTCTGCTCTTCCATGGCGGAGGTGATCGCGGCCATCAAGGGCAGCGGCGGCTTGGCCGGCATTCATATCTGTGCCAACGGCGACTGGGCACCGGCGCTGCAATCGGCGGCGGACATCATCAGCTTCGACGCCTTTTCCTATTTCGACAACCTCATCCTCTACCGGGATGAACTGCTCGCCTTTCTCAGGCGCGGCGGTATCCTCGCCTGGGGCATCGTGCCGACCGGCGATCCCCTTGCTGTCGCCGCCGCCACCGAGGAAGACCTGCTGGCACGCTGGCAGGAGCAGGTCCGCGGGGTCAGCGCCCTCGGCTTTGCCACCGACCGGCTGCAGGCGCAAACCCTCATCGCCCCGGCCTGCGGCACCGGGTCGCTGTCCCCGCAACTGGCCGAGCACGTCCTTCACCTGACCGGTGCCCTGGCCCGGCGCATCAGGGGCGAGTAAGCTGGCTGAGCGCGCCCGTGGCGGCACGGGTGGAGTGGAACTGCAACGTTTCATGTTTCGTTGCGGCATTATGCCGCACCACTCAATACAACAATCGATGCCGCAGCTCCCGCGGCAGGTGGGCGGCCACAGCCGCCAGCAGGAATGCGGCGCACACTGCCGGTACGGCCGGCAGCAACCGATGATAGGCCGCCCCGAGCAACAGCAGTTTCAGCAGCGTACTCACCCCCGCCAGTTCACGGTACCATTGCCGATGGCGCAGCGATTCCGTCCCGGTCAACAGCACTCCGCTGAGCACCGCCAGCCAGAGGTAGAAAGCCGGCGGCCCGGCCGGCCAGGAGAGCAGAAACGAAGCGAGGACAACACCGCCGCCCACCTGATGGACAGCTCTGATCGCCACCGATCCCAGCAAGACCCAATAAGGGCGATCGCCGATCCGCCCGCAGGCCGACGCCCTGCCGGCGCCCTGTTGCTTTCCTGCAGCCATACATCCCTCCGCTTCGTCGTCTCCGTTATCCCGCGGCCGCCAGCGAGGCCGGAGCCGGTTCGTGTCTCTCTGTGATACTCCGGGCGGCTCAGCTATGCCAGCATTTTTCAAAGAGTTGCCGGCCACTGGAAAAAATGCGCTGAACGGCGGGCGTTTTCAACCTGGGTGATTATTGTTTGGACCAGGTCGAGGCGTCAGCGTCGGCCCGGTCGCATTACCCGTCATATCCCCGTGCAAGTGTCCCCGGCACCCCCACCGGTTGCCGATCACCTCAAGCAAGGAGGCGGACATGGCCCAGTCTTACACCTCATGCAACGCCGTGGGCGGAAGAATCAGAAGTCGTTGTTCCCGCTGCGAGAAAGTGACGTTCATCGAAGTCGCTCCCGGGACCAGGAAAAAAATCGTACGCTGCTCCTGCGGAAAATCGAGCGCCTACCTGATCAATTATCGCCAGTCGTCACGGACTTCCTCTTCAATCAGGGCGCAAGCGATCCTCGCCAACGCCAAAGAGACCAAGATCCAGGTCTGTGACACATCCAGTGACGGCATCGGGTTTCTTGTCCCGATCGAGCACCGCCTGTCACTGCACCGGGGCGACGAGGTCCAGATCAAATATCGGGGCGGCGGCGCGCTGGCGCAACGCAAGCTGTTGATCAAAAATATCAACGGCGCCCGGGTCGGCGGGCAATACGCCTGAACCGCTTGACTGCACTGCTGCCGGGGGATATTCCTGCGGTTGCCGCAAAACCGCCGGCAGCCGCTGTCCGTTTTTGCAGCTCAGCCCACCAGCGACTTCTCCCCGCACTGTTGTTTTCCTTATCGCTTGACTTTTCAACAGCTGATTTTATAATTTCCGCCGATCGGAAAGCAGACCAAACCATTTGAGACGACAGGGCTTTCTTTACTGACGGCGGGACGCCGCATCGTGCCGTACTCTCGTGGTTCTCCTTTCACCACGGTGATCTCCCCGATCTCCGGCACCACGTTTCGTCAGCAGGAATTCCGCCCCGGGCTGCAAGCTTCGGCTTTGGCCAGTGCCCGATCATCACTTCGCTCGTTATCACTGCTATCGGCAGCAAATGCAGCAATAGGGAGAGACCATCATGATCGAGGTTGACAATATTACCCGTACCTACGGCGACTTTGCCGCCGTCGACGGGGTTTCCTTTGCCATCTCACCGGGAGAAATCGTCGGTCTGCTCGGTCATAACGGCGCCGGCAAAACGACGGTGATGAAAATGATGACCGGCTTTCTCGAACCGACCGGCGGCCGAGTCACCGTCGACGGTCTGGATGTGGCCCGCGACCGGCTGGAGGTCCAGCGCCGGATCGGTTACCTGCCGGAAAACTGCCCGGTATACCCGGACATGACGGTCGTCGATTATCTCGACTATGCCCTGGCCCTCCGCGGTCTCGACCAACGGGCACGGCAGCCGCTGGTCGCCGAAACCATCGACCGGACCGGGCTCCGCGAGAAGGCTACCGCACCGATCGCCACACTATCGCGCGGCTACCGGCAGCGCACCGGTGTCGCCCAGGCGATCCTCGGCAGTCCGAAATTCCTCATTCTCGACGAACCGACCAACGGCCTCGACCCGACCCAAATCCTGCAAATGCGGGGCCTTATCGCCGAACTTGCCAGCCAGGCAACGATCATCATTTCCACCCACATCCTCCAGGAAGTCCAGGCTGTCTGTGACCGGGTCATCATTCTCAAGGACGGCAGAAAGGCGCTCGATGCCAAACTCGATGACCTGCAGCAAGCAAGCCGCCTGCTGCTCAGTATCGACACTCCGCAAGACCGAGCCCTGCCGATACTGCAGAGGCTGGCCGGAATCGGCAGCGTCGGTGCAATAAGCAACGATTCGCAGCTGCCGGGCAGCCACCGCTACGCGCTGACCATTGGTGATGACACCGAACAGCGTGCGGCCGCGGCAACCGTCGCCAAAGCCATCCAAGAGCAGGGCTGGCAGCTGTTTACGCTGCACTTTGAAACACGCACGCTGGAAACCGTTTTCGCCGAAATCAGTGAACACCAGGGAGGGGTTGCATGAACACGATGCTCCGTATCGCCCGCAAAGAATTCGCCTCCTTTTTCAGCAGTCCGGCCGCCTTCATTTTTCTTGCGGCCTTTCTGGCGATCAACCTGTTCATCTTCTTCTGGGTCGAGACCTTCTTCGCCACCAATATCGCCGAGATCAGGGCATTGTTTACCTGGATGCCGATCCTGCTGATCGTACTGACCGCAGCGATCACCATGCGGTCCTGGTCGGAAGAGCGACGCGGCGGCACCATCGAGTTCCTGCTGACCTCGCCGATCCCGCCGCTGTTGCTGGTCCTCGGCAAGTTCATCGCCTGCCTCGGTCTGGTTGGTGTTGCACTGGCCCTGACACTGCCGTTGCCGCTCACCGTCAGTCTGCTCGGGCCGCTGGACTGGGGCCCGGTGTTCGGCGGCTATCTGGCCACGCTGTTCCTGGCCGCCGCCTATATCTCGATCGGTCTGTTCGTCAGTGTTAAATCGGACAACCAGATCGTCAGCCTGATCACCACGACGGTCGTCTGCTCACTTTTCTACCTGGTCGGCTCGGACCTGCTCGTCGCTTTTTTCGGCAACCGGGGCAGTGAACTGCTGCAGCTCTTCGGCACCGGCTCGCGCTTCGCCTCGATCACCCGCGGCGTCATCGATCTGCGGGATCTGGTATACTACCTGTCGATCATGGGCGTCTTTCTGACCCTCAACGTCTACGGGCTGGAAAAAATGCGCTGGGCCGGCAACCCCGCCAACCGCCATCACCACGCCTGGAAAATTGGTGCCGGCCTGCTGGTTGCCAACTTCGTCGCGGTCAACGTCTGGCTGGCACCGATCGGTGTCCTGCGCGCCGACCTGACCGACGGATCGATCTATTCGATCTCGGAGACCACGAAAAACTACCTGCGGCAACTCAAGGAACCGCTGCTGATCAGAGGCTACTTCTCACCGCAGACCCATCCGCTGCTCGCTCCGCTGGTCCCCCGTCTGCGGGATCTGCTTCAGGAATACGCGGTTGTCGGCGGCGGGCGGGTCCGGGTCGAATTCATCGACCCGCAGCAGCACCCGGAACTGGAACAGGAGGCCGGCCAGCGCTACGGCATCAGGCCGGTTCCCTTCCAAACGGCAAGTAAATACCAGGCCGCCGTAACCAATTCCTATTTCCACATCCTCGTCCAGTACGGCGACCAGTTCGAGACCCTTGGATTTCGAGACCTGATCGAGGTCAAAATGCGCGGTGAACAGGATTTCGACGTCGAGTTGCGCAATCCGGAGTATGACCTGACCCGCACCATCAAGAAAGTGCTCTACAGCTACCAGACCGGCGGCAACCTCTTTGCCGGACTAGCCGATGACATCCGCTTCACCGGTTATATTTCGCCCGATGAGCGCCTCCCTGAAGAGCTGCGCGAAGTGAAAAGCACCTTGAAGACTCTGCTTGATACGTTGGAAACAGAAAGCGACGGCCGCTTCACCGCCGCCCTGCTCGACCCCGACAGCGGCGATGGGAAGCTGGCGGAACAACTGCAAAACGAGTTCGGTTTCCGACCGATGGCCCTCGGTTTGTTCGATCCGCAGACCTTCTGGTTTTATATGACCCTGACCGACGGCGATCAGGTCATCGAGATCCCGCTGCCCGAAGACTTTTCTGAAGAAGGCATGCAGCGGGCCATCGAAGCCGGCATCAAACGGTTCGCCAGTGGCTTCACCAAAACCGTCGCGCTGCATGCGCCGACACCGCCGCCGGAATTGATGCAATACGGCATGGCCGGTGCTGCCCGGCAGTTCAACCTGTTGAAAAATGTGCTTGCCGAACAACACCGGGTGGTCGACACCGACCTGAAAAACGGTCGTGTTCCCGACGAAACCGACCTGCTGATCGTTGCCGCGCCCGATGAGCTCGACGACCGGCAACTATTCGCCATCGATCAGTTCCTGATGCAGGGCGGCACGGTGATCATGGCCACCTCACCTTACCGTGTCAAGCTCGAAGGCAGTCTGGTCGCCGAGCAGCAGCAATCGCGGTTAGCAGACTGGCTCGCCGGCTACGGCATCACCATCGAGCAGGCCATGGTGCTCGACCCGCAGAACAGCTCTTTCCCGGTGCCGGTCGAACGCACCGTCGGCGGTTTCACCGTCCAGGAAACCCGCCTGGTCAACTATCCTTATTTCATTGATATCCGCCCGGACGGTATGGATCCTGAAAGCGGTATCACCAGCGGCATCAACCAGCTCACGATGAACTGGGCCTCGCCGATCGCTATCGATGATGAGCGCAATCGGCAGCGCCGCGTCACCAGGCTGCTGTTCAGTTCCGAGACAAGCTGGACCTCTGGACAGACAAACATCCAACCGAATTTTGCCGCCTATCGCGAGCTCGGCTTCAAACCCGGCGAGGATACGGGACGGAAACTGCTCGGCGTCGTCGTCGAGGGCTCGTTTCCCTCCTTTTTCGCCGGCACCGTCTCACCGCTACTCAAACAGCCGTCACGCGAAACGGCCGAAGACGGACAACCGGCGGAGAGCGAAGGGAAAGACGCCCCGGTCGTCGCCCGGCAGCTCGACAAATCGCCGGATACGGCACGGATCATCGTCTATGCTTCCCAGAACTTTCTCGACGACACCATCCTCGGCGTCGGCTCGAGCATGATGGGCACCGGATATTTTGCGCCATTGCAACTGGTCGCCAACAGTGTCGACTGGTCGCTCGAGGACCGCGGCCTGCTCGAGATCCGCGGCCGCAGCCACTTCGCCCGCTCACTCATGCCGTTGCCTCGGGAGTCCCAGTTGTTCTGGGAATACCTGAACTATGGCCTGGCCTTTGCCGGCTTGTTTCTGGTCTGGCTGCTCAAGATATTCTTTGTGGCCAGGACAAGGAATCGTTATCTGCACCTGCTGCAGCAACATACCGGGAGGATCTGATCATGCAGCGCATCATCCCCGTCGCCGCCGCCTGCTCCTCGTTCAAATCGGCCTGACAGCCTTAACCTTGACCGGTGGCAAGCAGCAGTACAGCGCCTTCGTGCCGGAAGCCCCGTTTCTCGATTTCGATCCCGGCCTGGTTACCTCCCTGCAGATCAGCGACGGAGAGGGAGGGCAGGTGACCCTGAAGAAACAGGAGGCCGGCTGGGTCATGGCCGAATTCAACAATGCCCCGGCCAATGCGAATCAGATCGAGGAATTATTGCAACGACTCGCCGCCGAAAAGAAAGGCTTTGCCGTCGCCACCAGTCCCTCGGCAGCGCCGCGGTTCAAGGTCGCGCCCGATGATTTCTCGACCCATGTGGTACTGGCCGATGAGACCGCGATGCTCGCCGATTTCTACGTCGGCACATCTGCCGGCTACCGGCGCTCACACGCCCGGGTCGACAGTGAAGATGACATCGTTGTCATCAACATCGGCGGGTTCGAGATCGAACCCGCCCGTGATCAATGGCTGGACAAGGACGTGTTGAAACGTGACCGCGAGCAGGTCGGCTCCTTGAGCTTTCCCGATTTCACGCTGGTCCGCGGCGAACAGGGGTGGTCCCTGGATAACCGCCAGCCGGAGGAGACACTTAACGCGGCCACGGTTGAAGAACTGCTCGACAGCGTCTGCGGCCTGTCGATCCAGACCCTGATCGACGAAGCGGAAGCGGCGCCGCTGTTCAACGGCGAACCGGTGCTTGAATTCAGGGTCGGCAACCGCGGCGGCGAGCAGACCACCTATCGCTTCGCAGCGCTGCAAAACGACGAAAGCGCTTTTGCCCTGCGCCTATCGAACAAGCCCTTTTCCTTCAAGGTTTACGGCTGGCTGGTAAACGATCTGCAAAGCTTTGATCGCCAAAGGCTGACAACACCGGCAGAAGCAGAGGGGGACCCGGAGACGGAACCACCGCCTGACAAGGAGAAGAACGCCGCGCCGGCCCGGCCGCACCAGTAGGAGATGGGCGGGACCGGGTGACTCAGCGGGAATAGGCGGTCGACGTCGTGGCGCCGCCGCTGCCGGTCCAGTCCGTGTGAAAGAATTCGCCGCGCGGCCGGTCGATCCGCTCATAGGTATGCGCACCGAAATAGTCGCGCTGGGCCTGCAACAGGTTGGCCGGCAGACGTACCGAACGCAAGCTGTCGAAGTAGGCGAGGGCCGCCGACAGGCAGGGCACCGGCACACCGTGCATCGCGGCAATTCCGACAACGGTCCGCAGATCGGCCTGGGCCTTGTTGATGCGGTCGCTGAAATAGGGAGCGAACAGCAGGTTCTCCAGCTTCGGCTCTTGCCGGTAGGCGTCAGCGATATGATCGAGAAAGACCGAGCGGATGATACAGCCGCCCCGCCAGATGCTCGCGATCGACGCAAAATCGAGCTGCCAGTCGTATTCCTGCGATGCATTCTGCAACAGTGCAAACCCTTGGGCGTAGGAGATGATCTTGGCACAATAGAGGGCCTGCTCCAGTGCTGCGACGAGCTGTTGCCGATCACCGGAAAACGGCAGTTCAGGCCCGAGCAGGATGTCGGCGGCCCGGCGACGCTCGTCGACCCGGGCGGAAATGCAGCGGGCAAACACCGACTCGCTGATCAACGACAGGGTGATGCCCTGTTCCAGCGCCGAGACCACCGTCCACTTGCCGGTCCCCTTCTGACCGGCGGCATCCAGGATGGTATCGACCACCGGCACTCCGTCTTCATCACGATAACCGAGGATATCGGCGGTAATCTCGATCAGATAACTGCTCAGATCAGCTCTGTTCCAATCGGCGAAAATCGCCTGCATCTGGTCGCATCCGAGACCAAGAAGCTGCCGCATGATCTGGTACGACTCGCCGATCAACTGCATATCGCCGTACTCAATGCCGTTATGCACCATTTTTACGAAATGTCCGGCGCCGTCACCGCCCATCCAGGCGCAGCACGGTTCGTTATCGCCGGCCCGCGCCGCTATGGCGGTAAAGATCGGCTCGACCAGGGGCCAGGCCGAGCGCTCGCCGCCGGGCATGATTGACGGCCCGTGCAACGCGCCCTCTTCACCGCCCGATACGCCGGTGCCGATAAAGCGCAGCCCGCGCTCGCGCAACTCCCGATCGCGACGGATGGTGTCAAGATAGTGAGAGTTACCGCCGTCGATAACGATATCGCCTTCATCGAGATACTCCAGCAGCTGTTCGATAAAGCTATCGACAGGCGCCCCGGCCTTGAGCATCAACATGATCCTGCGGGGCCGCTGCAGCGCCTCGACAAAGGAGCGGACCGTCTGATGACCGCTGATCGTCTTGCCCTTTCCCCGGCCGGCCAGAAAGGCATCGACCTTGGCGGAAGTCCGGTTGTAAACGGCCACCGAAAAACCTTTATCGGCCATGTTCAGCACCAGGTTCTCCCCCATCACGGCAAGCCCGGCAACACCTATCTGTGCCTGTTTTTCCATTGTCCCGCTCCTCGGTGATCGTTATCGGCAATCTGCGCGCCGGCTCCTTTTGGAGTCGGCACCTGGCAGCATGATAATTGCGTGACTATCATTTCGTCAACGACTTCGTGGCGCAAAGCAGCGTGGCGCAACCACCAAAAATATGGCAGGATATACTCCGATCCTCACTCTCTGACGATGAGACCATAATGAAAACCGTCCTGATTACCGGAGCCACCGGATACATCGGTCGCAGGTTATGCCATCGCCTGCTCGCCGGGGGCCGCTATCGCATCCGTCTGCTCGTCCGTAACCCGAAAAAAGTCCAGATAGCCCTGGCCGGCAAGGTGGAGATCGCCACCGGTTCCACGTTTGCTGTCGACTCACTGCGCGCTGCCCTGGACGGTATCGACACCGCCTTTTACCTGATTCATTCCATGGGCGAACGGGACGACTATCGCCGGCTGGACCGGGAAAGCGCCGAGAACTTCCGCAGCTCCTGCATCGCCGCCGGCGTGCGACGCATCATCTACCTCGGCGGGCTCGGCGTGCGGGACAGTGCCAGCAAGCACCTGCTCAGCCGAATCGAAACCGGCGAAATCCTGTCCGCCGAGCCGGAGCGGATCGAGACCATCTGGCTCCGCGCCGGGGTCATTATCGGCTCCGGCAGCGCCAGCTTTGAAATCGTCCGCAACCTGGCCCAGAAACTGCCGATGATGATCACCCCCCGCTGGGTGCGCACCAAGACCCAGCCGGTGGCTATCGACGATGTGCTCTCCTACCTGGAGCAATCGATAGAACTCGACCATCGCGGCAACCTGGTGGTCGATATCGGCGGAGACCCGCTCAGTTTTCAGGACATGATCGTCCAGGCAGGTCGGGCCATGGGACTGCGCCGCTTTTTGCTGCCGGTCCCGTTTCTGTCTCCGCGACTCTCTTCCTATTGGCTGATCCTGTTCACCCCGATTCCCTACCGACTCGCTTCGGCTCTTGTCGAAGGATTGAAAAGCGAGACGGTCCTGCAAAACGACAATGCTGCCCGCTACTACCCCGACATCCAGCCGCAGAGCTTCAGCAAGGCGGTGACCGCGGCCATCAGCGAATTGGAGCAGCACCAGGTCATCAGCCGCTGGTGCGATAGCAGCGGCCTGCAGGCCTGCGATATCACCGAGTTCGACGACCCGGCCGGAGCCATCCTGCGCGATACCCGAATCATCCCGTATAAAAATGGAGAACAGCAGGCGGACGTCTTCCGCAGCGCCTGTCGGCTCGGTGGTGAGCATGGCTGGTTTCGCTACCAGTCGCTGTGGCGGCTGCGCGGCCTGATCGACAAACTGCTCGGCGGCTACGGCCTGTCCCGGGGCCGCCGGCAAACCGGCGAAGTGCGGGTCGGCGATGCTATCGATTTCTGGAAAGTGGTCGATATCAGGGACGGCAAACGGCTGCTGCTCTATGCTCAGATGAAGCTGCCCGGCCAGGCCTGGCTGGAATTCGACGTCCAGCCCGATCAATTGGTGCAAACCGCGCACTTCTTGCCGCGTGGGGTGTTTGGCCGGCTCTACTGGTACAGCATCGTGCCGCTGCACAACCTGGTCTTCGCCGACCTGGCCCGAGCAGTCGTGCGAGCCTCCCGGGAAAACCCGCAGCCCGGTTAACCGCCGGAAATTCCGGCTTTCATCGACACGTTGTTTGAGAGATAATCGTCATGTTTGCTTCCCTGTGGTATCTGCTCGGTCGCCGGCTGGTCGGGTTTTCCCTGCTCTGGTGGCTGCTGGTCGGCGATTCGATCGATTCCTGGCCGGCCGGGATGATCATAGTGCCCCTCGCGGTACTGCTATCGCTGGCCCTGCGACCGCCCGTCGCGTGGCGAATCAGCCTGCCGGCGGCATTAACCTTCATCCCGTTCTTCCTGCAACAATCTATACGCGGCGGCCTCGATGTCGCCGGCCGCGCCTTTTCCACCCGCTTGCCGCTTGATCCGGACCTGCTCGAACACCCTTTGCACCTGCCCCGCGGGACCGCACGAATTTTTCTTCTCAATACAATCAGCCTTTTGCCGGGAACTCTCAGCGCCGACCTGGTGGATGACCGGCTGGTCGTTCATTGCCTCGACACCAATGGTCTGACAGCCGGCGACCTACGCCGCCTCGAAGATCGCATCGCCGCCCTGTTCATGCTGGATCTCTCCGGAGGCGCCAATGACTGAACTCTGCGCCGGCCTGGCACTCTTCCTGCTCGTCACCATCGTCCTTGGTCTTATCCGCATCAGGCGCGGGCCGTCCGATGCCGATCGGATGCTGTCCGCTCAACTTTTCGGCACCACCGGGGTGGCGATCCTGCTGCTGCTCGGACAAGCCACCGATCGCTCCTTCTGGTGGGATGTGGCGCTGGTCTTCGCCCTACTGTCGGCAGTCACCGCCATTGCCTTCGTAAGCCGCACCGAGCCTGCCGAAACCGCGCAGGAGCAACGGGACGAACATGGATCCTAGAGACATCCTGTCAATCGTCTTCCTGCTGGCGGCAGCGCCGTTTTTTCTCGCCGGCACCATCGGCCTGCTGCGCTTCCCCGATGTATTCTGTCGCCTGCATGCCTTGACCAAGGCCGATAACCTCGGTCTCGGCCTGATTGTCATCGGTCTGGCACTGCAGGCCGACACCTGGCTACAGTCGGCCCGGCTGCTGCTCATCTGGCTGCTGGTCATGCTGTCCGGGGCAACCGTCGCCCACCTGATTGCCCGCACAGCCCTGCGAGCCGGTCGAAAACCATGGAGTGGACGGTCATGACCCCGGGCCTGCTGCTGCTCTTCGACCTGCTCCTGCCGGCCGTCCTGCTCTGGTTGGCCTGGCGTTCATTGACCAGCAGCGATCTGTTTCGGGCGGTGATCCTGTTCATCGCTTTCAGCCTCTTGCTGGCGCTGGCCTGGGTTCGTATGGAAGCCCCCGACGTTGCACTGGCCGAGGCGGCGATCGGCGCCGGCGTCACCGGCGCCCTGTTGCTCGTGGCCCTGGCGCGCATCGAATCAGCGGCAGGGAGACGGTTATCCCCCTCGGCCCGGTGGCGGTCAGCCGCGCTCGTGCTGACCGGCACGGCCCTGCTGGCGGCCGCAGCCGGTCTGCTCTGGTCCTTGCGATTGCTGCCAACCATGCCCGGTGGCCTGGGTCCCCTGGTCGATCGGCATCTTGCCGAAAGCGGCGTCGACCATCCGGTAACCGCCGTCCTGCTCAACTTTCGCGGCTACGACACGCTGCTTGAAGTTGGAGTCCTGCTGCTCGCCGCCATTGCCATCTGGTGCCTGGACGAGGCGGTGCCGTTTCTGCAACAACCCCTTGAATCTCAGCTATTGACGGGTTTCAACCGGATGATGCTGCCGATTTTGCTGCTCTCCTCCGGGTACTTGCTCTGGCTCGGCAGTCACGCCCCGGGCGGCGCCTTCCAGGCCGCCTCGCTGCTCGCTGCCGGCATGCTCCTGGCGCTGTTCAGCGGTGCCTCACTACCGGCACAGTGGAGCGGACTGCCACTGCGCCTGTTGCTGGTTCTCGGATTTTTCGCCTTTCTCGCCGCAGCAATTATCGGACCGCTGACCGGCCGAGCACTGCTCCACTATCCGCCGGCCTGGGAGAAACCGCTGATTCTGTTGGTGGAATGGCTGCTGACACTGTCCATCGCCCTGATCCTGACCGCAGCCGTCATCGGTGGCCGGCCGACCGGATCACGACTCTATCCGCCGCCCTCTTCACCAAGTGCGGAGGGCCGCCGGCAATGAGCGTGTCGTTGGTTTATACCGCTGCCGGGATCATCCTCTTTCTTCTCGGGACGTACGGACTCGTCGCCTATGCTCACCTGCTGCGCAAGATCCTTGCCGCCAACATCATGGGCAGCGGAGTATTCATGGTCTTTATCGCGGTCGCCGGAAGAACGCCCGGGGCACCGGATCCGGTGCCCCATGCCATGGTCTTGACCGGCATCGTCGTCACCGTGGCCTTCACCTCGGTAGCCCTGGCTCTGGCCGTCCGCATCGCCCGAACCAGCAACCGGGCCCATCTGCCTGGGCGGGACGAGGAGCAGCGATGAACGCTGTGTTGCTCACCCACCCCTGGAGCATCTGGACGATTATCGTGCCGCTGGCCGCCGCCGTCCTGGCCTTTCTCGTGCCCCGCCGAGCGCCACTGGCGGGCATCATCACCGCGCTGAGCGTTGCCCTGTTCGTGGCCGCTACCGCCTACCGGATTTTCCTGGCCGGTCCCCACATCCAGCTGCTTGGCGGCTGGCAGGCCCCGCTGGGCATCACGCTGCGCGTCGACGGCCCGGCGCTGATCATGCTGCTCACGTCCGGCCTGGTAGGTTTGACGGTCAGTTTCTACGCGGCGGGGTACTTTACCGCCGCCGACCGTCAGGAGCGCCGGCAGCAACACTATTTCTGGCCGCTCTGGTTGCTGCTCTGGGCGGGCTGCAATGCCCTGTTTCTCTCCGGCGACCTCTTCAATCTCTATGTCACTCTCGAACTGGTAACTCTCTCCTCCATCGCCCTGGCGGCCTTGAACGGCAGTTCAGCGGCCCTTGATGGAGCCATGCGCTACCTGATGGCCGGACTACTCGGCTCACTGAGCTACCTGCTCGGCGTGGCCCTGATCTATGGTGCTTACGGTACGGTTGATCTGACTCTGCTCGGGCAAACCGTGCGCGCCGACGGCCTCAGTCGCGCTGCATTGGCCCTGATGACCGCCGGCCTGCTGCTGAAAACCGCCCTGTTCCCACTGCACTTCTGGCTGCCGCCCGCCCATGCCTCGGCCCCACCTCCGGTCAGTGCGCTGCTCTCCGGCCTGGTCGTCAAGGCACCGCTGTTGATCCTGTTTCGCCTCTGGTTCGAGGTCTTCCCCGACACAGCCACCGCCGGCATGGCCCATCTGCTCGGCATCCTCGGCTGCGGCGCCATTATCTGGGGATCGCTGATGGCCTTGCGCCAACAGCGCCTCAAACTGCTCGTCGCCTATTCGACGGTGGCCCAGATCGGTTATTTCTTTCTGCTCTTTCCGCTGGCACGGGGCGAAGCGGCCGCCACCGCCTGGGTCGGCGTATTCCTGCTGGTGCTGGCCCACGGCTGCAGCAAAGCGTCGATGTTTCTGGTGTGTGGCACCATCACCCGCCTTGCCGGTCATGATCGGCTGACCGGGCTCGCCGGCGCCGGCGGCACGCTCGGCGCCCGGCTCCTGGTCTTTGCGCTGGCCGCCGTGACCCTGGTGGGGATGCCGCCGAGCAGCGGCTTCATCGCCAAATGGCTGCTGATCAACGCCGCCATTGTTACCGGGCAGTGGTGGTATCTGGCGACCATCGCTCTCGGAACCCTGCTGGCGAGCGGCTACGTGATACGGGTGCTGAGCCTTGCCTTCACAGAGAGCCAGTCGCCGCCGCTGCCTATTGCCCCGCGCATCCTACGTTGGCCGCCTTTGGCCCTGGCCGTCGTTGCGTTGCTGCTCGGCCTCGCCGCCTTCCATCCTGCCGTGTTGACCCTTGCCGGCGCACCGGTATCCGGGATTATTCTGCTGGAGATGGTGCCATGAGCTGGCGGGAAGCGCTCCCTGTACTGATTGTCCTGAGTTCCCTGATACCGGGCCTGATTATTTTCACCCTGCCCGAAGAGCAGCGGCGCCTCCGCACCGCATTGAACCTGGCCGGCGCTCTTGTGAAATTGAGCCTGGTCGCCGTGCTCTTTCCCTTCGTCTATCTCGGGCAGTCATTCGTCTTTCGCTTGCCGCTTCTACCCGGTATGGACCTGGTACTGCACGCAGATGCCCTGTCCTTGCTGTTCATCGTCCTGTCGGCCTTTCTCTGGCTGGTCACCACGCTGTATGCGATCGGTTACCTGGAGGGCTCTCCCCACCGCAGCCGCTTTTTCGGGTTTTTCAGCCTCTGCGTCAGTTCCACCACCGGCATCGCCCTGGCCGGAGACCTTATCAGCTTCGTCATTTTCTACGAGATTCTGACCATATCCACCTACCCGCTGGTCGTCCACCGCGGCACGCCCGAGGCGCTGCGCGCCGGGCGCATCTATCTGGCCTACACGCTCAGCGGCGGAATTCTGCTGCTGGTCGGGACCGCCTGGCTGCGGGTCATTGCCGGAGACCTGGCCTTCGTCGCCACGGGCATCCTCTCAGCTCTCGACCCGTCGCTGCACCCGTCGCTGAAGGTGATCTTTCTGATGCTCATACTCGGTCTCGGCGTCAAGGCGGCTCTGGTACCGCTGCATGGCTGGCTGCCCCTGGCCATGGTCGCACCGGCACCGGTCAGTGCGCTGCTGCACGCGGTAGCCGTGGTCAAGGCCGGCGCGTTCGGCATCATGCGGGTCGTCTATGACGTCTACGGTATCGAGTTCGCCGCCAGTCTCGGCCTGTTGCAACCACTGGCGCTGATCGCCGCCCTGACCGTCATCTACGGGTCCGTGCGGGCCTTGTTCCAGGATGATCTGAAACGACGGCTGGCCTACTCTACGGTCAGCCAGGTCTCCTATATCGCCTTGGGCATTGGTGTTGCCGGGCCGCTGGCAACCATCGGCGGCCTTGTCCATCTGGTCCACCAGGGCATGATGAAGATCACTCTGTTCTACTGTGCCGGCAATCTTGCCGAAACGCTGGGTATCCACAAGATCAGCGAGATGAACGGCGTCGGCCGACGCCTCCCTTGGACCATGGCCGCTTTCACCATCGGAGCCCTCGGCATGATCGGCCTGCCGCCGCTGGCCGGTTTTATCAGCAAGTGGTACCTGGTCCTCGGCGGCCTGGAAGCCGGGCAGAACTGGGTTATCGTCGTCCTGATGGTCAGCACGCTGCTCAACGCCGCCTATTTTCTGCCGATCATCTATCGCATCTGGTTCGGCGCCCCGCCATCATCCTGGCCGCGGGATCGGACGCGGGCCGATGGTCGGGAGACCTCGCTGCTGCTCCTGCTGCCGCCTCTGGCAACAGGCCTGCTGGTCATCATGTTGGGGCTGCTGGCCGCCGCCCCGTTCAGCCCATTGCAATGGGTCCAGATCATCACCGCCCGGGAATACATTCCATGAATGCTGTTTCCTCTCTCGCATCGACACTGCCGTTACTGGCGATCCTGGTCCCCGTTCTGCTGGTCGTCGGTCTCTCTGCCGCGCGAACCTGCCCGGCCGCCCTTCGCCTGGCGCCATGGGGAGCCCTGCCCGGTCTGGTATGTGCACTGCTGCCCGCCGGTGGCGGCCTGAATCTACCCTGGCTGCTGCTCGGAAGCAGTCTGGAACTCGACACGACCGGTCGGAGTTTTCTCTTTCTCTTCGCGATGCTCTGGCTGGCAGCAGGTCTTTACACCCGCGGATATCTTGCCAATGACCCGGAGAAAAAGCGGTTCTGGATCTTTTTCCTGTTGACGATGTGCGGCAATCTGGGATTACCGCTGGCCAAGGGTGTCCTCGACTTTTACCTGTTTTTCGCACTGATGAGTTTTGCCGCCTACGGCCTGGTGGTCCACGACAACAGCCCGGCGGCCCGCCGGGCCGGCCGCCTCTATCTCTGTCTGGTTCTTATCGGGGAAGTACTCCTCCTGGTCGGCTTCGGCCTGGCGGTCAATGGTTCGCAATCACTGCTGCTGGCAGATATCGCCTACCACCTGGCCACCGCTGACCAACGAGACCTGATCATCGGACTGCTGCTCGCCGGTTTTGGTATCAAGGCGGGGATCATCCCCTTGCATATCTGGCTGCCGCTGGCCCATCCGGCCGCACCGGTGCCGGCCAGTGCCGTCCTGAGCGGTGCGATGATCAAGGCAGGCCTGCTCGGGCTGATGCGCCTGCTGCCGCTTGGCGAGGCGCTGTTGCCCGGCTGGTCGCAGGTTTTGATCGTTTCCGGTATCATCATGGCCTTTTACGGCGTGCTGGTCGGGCTTTTCCAGGTTCAGGCCAAGACCGTGCTTGCCTATTCGAGTATCAGCCAGATGGGGTTTCCGCTGATCGGCCTCGGCCTCGGCCTGGCCCAGCCGGCCGCCTGGCCGCTGCTGACCGGGGCGGTCACTTTTTACGCGCTGCACCATGGACTGGCCAAGGGGACGCTTTTTCTCGGTGTCGGCATGAGTTCCACGCCATCGACAGGTTCGCCCAAACGGTTGCTTATCGCCATCCTGCTGATTCTGCCGGCCCTGTCATTGAGCGGCGCACCGCTGACCAGCGGGGCGCTGGCAAAAAGCGCCCTCAAGCCGTTTCTCGGCGGTGCCCCGGAAATCTGGGCAACCGCCCTGCCCTGGCTCCTGTCACTGGCCGCGATCGGGACAACTCTCATTCTTGCCCGGTTCTTGTTCGTGCTTTACGCCGGCACGGGCACGGACCAGGGACACACCCCGAAACCATCGATGTGGGCCGGATTCGGGCTGAGTGCTGGCGGCGTTCTGCTCTGCGCCGCAGCTTTGGTGCCGCTCGGCGAAAACCGTCTCGAGATGCCTTCCCCCGATTGGAATCAACTCTGGCCGGTGGCTGTCGGCATCGTGCTGGCAAGTGCTTTTTGGTTCAGGAGCAGAGGCCGCAGCGTAGCACAGGAACCGGTGATTCCGGCAGGCGATCTCTTCGTTCTTCTGGAGTCGGCAGGCACGGCCGGCAACATGGCGGGCATCGCTGCGAAACTCTCTTTCTCCTTGCAAAAAGGTGCAGCTGGAGTCGCTGCAGCGATTGCATCAATTCGCCTGTCTGGTGCACATGATTTGCCACCCGTCTTCGAACTGGTTCTCCGCCGTTTGCCGGCCGCCGGGCTATGCTTCACGCTGCTGTTGCTTCTGCTACTCTTCCTCTGAATCCATGCCAGGGAGTCTCAACGAAACAAGAAACTCTTTAGTTTCTTAGAAGAAAATCATTTCTCCGGGCTGGCCGGTCCTGCCGGAGGTTGCATCGCTAAGGCCCGACGGGCCGGTTGAAAGTTAGCGGGGGACAGGTTAAAACCAGTCCCGCCGATTTTCATAGAAAACGCCTCCCGCAAAAAAAATCTTGCAAACTCCTAACAATTTAAGTAGCCATTACTCATGATATAC
>JAZBPM010000264.1:0-3325 GCA_036351615.1 Desulfofustis sp. | reverse complement strand
TATTCGACGCCATCGTGTTGCTGTCACCCGCAGGAGAGCAGCAGAACGTCATCGATAGTGACGGGGTGCCGCTCGATGAGACGATGATGTCGCTGCTGTCGACGCGTTCCAATAAGCTGGAGATTCACGTCATTCACAGCGAAGCCCGCCCTGCGCCGATCTATCTGTCGTTGCCGGTGAACATTGACCGGGAACAGCGGGGCTATCTGGTGGCCAAGATCAACGTTGCTTACCTGTGGGGAATCGGATCGGTGCCGTTGCTGCCGACGGCGACCGAACTGGCGGTATACGATGAGAGCGGTAGCGCATTAGTCGGCACCTATGCCGCTCCCGGCGGAAATCTGGCGGAGCTTCCCCCGCCAAGCGGGGAAAATCAGCGGCAATTCGAGTACCGTCATGATGGCCGGCGCTACTATGCCGGACGCTGGAACCTGTTTCTCGAATCGAGATTCGGTGCCGGTTCCTGGACCGTTGTCCTCAGTCAGTCCGAGGAATATCTGCTGGCGACGTTGAAGGATTTTAAACGGAACCTGTTTCTGGCCATTCTCCTCGGTCTCTGGCTGATCCTCTTTGTCTCCTTGCTGCTGATTCGCAGGGGGTTCGCCCCGCTCGGTGAATTGCAGAAGCGTACCCGGCAGATCGCCGCCAAGGATTTCACCAGCGAGATATCCCTAGCCAGCGGTGACGAATTCGAGGAGCTGGCCCAGTCGTTCAATGTCATGTCGCGTCAACTCGGCAAGCAATTCGCGGCCCTGGAAACCATCGATAAAATCGACCGGGCGATTCTCAGCTCGATCACCCTGCCCGATATCATCGCGGCCGCCTTGCCCATGCTCAAGCAGTTCTTTGCCTGCGAAACAGTGGTGCTCGGTCTGGTGGTCGGGCGCTCGGAACACTATCTGAAAAGCCATATTCTCTCGGAGGAGGTGCCGGAACCCACGGTGGAACATGTGACCGTTTCCGAAGGCCGAAAAGGCGTCCTTTTCCAAAGCCCGGAACCGTTTGTCTGGCCGCGTGGGTTGGCCGGTATCGAGCGGATTTCCGTGCTTGAACGATATGGGGAAGGGACGATCATCTCGGTGGCATTGTTCAAGGATGATCAGGCCAAAGGCATTATTATTCTCGGCCATCGTCAGCCGAAGGTCTATGATGAAGGGGAGATGAGGCAGCTTCGGCAATTGGCCGACCAGCTATCGATCGCCCTGTCCAATTCCGAGTTGGTGGAAAACCTGGAAAAACTGGCGACGGGAACCATTGAGGCACTGGCGCGGACGGTTGACGCCAAATCGAAGTGGACAGCTGGTCATTCCGAACGGGTATCGATGCTGGCGGGCATGATTGGTAATAAACTCGGCTTGAGCGAGGCGGAGGTGGTGAGACTGAATCGTGGCGGCCTATTGCATGATATCGGCAAGATCGGTGTCGGTAAAGCGATCCTTGACAAGCCGTCGCGCTTGACCGATGACGAATACAAGGAAATCATGACCCACCCGGAAATCGGTGTCAAGATCCTCGAGCCGATCGAGGCCTATCAGGATATCCTGCCGATGGTCCTGCAGCACCATGAGCGCTTCGATGGCTCCGGCTATCCGTTGAAGCTTGCCGGTGCGAAGATCGACCTGTCGGCGCGGATCCTCGCCGTTGCCGATGTGTATGACGCATTGAGTTCGGTGCGACCGTATCGACCGAGTTGGTCGCGCACGGCAGTCCTTGATTACATAGCGGACCATTCCGGCTCTCACTTCGACCCGGATGTCGTTGCGGCATTTCGGGCGATTGTTCATTGAGCACTGATTAGCGATGGCGGCACCTGAGCTCTCCCCGACATCCATCGTACGGAAACGGCGCACCAACCTGGTCATGATCGAAGGCTGGCTGTCGATCTTCGGCAACGGCGCATTATTCGTATTAAAGCTCTGGGTCGGGTTGTTAACCGGATCCGTGGCACTGACTGCCGACGCCTGGCACACGCTGACCGATTCGATCAGTTCGCTGATCGTCGTGGCCAGCGCTTGGTTGAGCAGGAAACCTGCCGACGATCAACACCCGTTCGGTCATGGTCGAGCCGATCTCATCTGTTCGGTGGTGATCGGCGTGATGCTGGCCATGATCGGTCTTGAGTTCGTGGTCAGGGCGATCGGTCAGCTGCAATCGGGAATCTCCGTGACCTATGGATTTTTCGCGATAACGGTCACCATTGTTTCGATTGTGGCCAAGGAGGCACTGGCCCAGTTTGCTTTCTGGGCCGGTCGGCGTACCGCCAATCCATTGCTGAGAGCGGACGGCTGGCATCATCGAAGCGATGCGCTGTCATCCGTCGTGGTCTTGATCGGGATTTTGGTGAGCGGCTCTTTCTGGTGGATGGACGGGGTCCTTGGGATTCTGGTGGCGCTGATGATTTTCTATGCCTCCTATGATATTCTCCGTGATTCCGTTAACCGGTTGATCGGTGAACCGCCTGATAAAGATCTGCTTGTCCGTCTCGAAGGAGTCATCAACGAATTGCAGCCAGATATTCAGCCGCATCACTTTCATCTGCACCGCTACGGCGACCATGTCGAACTGACGTTTCATGTTGCCATGGAGCCTGATCTGACCCTGCAGGAAGCCCATGAACAGGTGCATCTGATTGAGCAGGCCCTGCGTAACCGATTTGATATTGAAGCGACTATCCATATGGATCCAAAAGGAGCATAACTATGCAGCAGATAGACCTGAGGAGCGATACCGTCACCAAGCCGACAGCGGCGATGCGGGAGGTGATGGCTGCAGCGGAGGTGGGCGACGATGTCTATGGGGAAGATCCGACCGTCAACCAGCTGGAAGAATTGACTGCGTCGATGCTGGCGTGCGAAGCCGGTCTGTTTGCTCCAAGCGGTACCCAGACCAATCTGCTGGCGCTGCTTTCGCATTGTCAGCGGGGTGATGAATATATTGTCGGTCAGCTTGCCCATACCTATAAATACGAAGGGGGCGGAGCTGCAGTTCTCGGGTCGATTCAGCCGCAACCGCTCGACTTCGAGCAAGACGGCACCCTTGACTTGGAGCGGGTAGCCGCCGCCGTCAAGCCCGATGATTTCCATTTTGCCAGAACGAGGCTGCTCTGCCTGGAAAACACTCAGGGCGGGCTGGCTCTGCCGCTTGATTACCTGGCTCGTGCCCGGGACTGTGCCGATCGTTGCGGTCTGAAGCTGCATCTTGACGGAGCGCGTATCTTCAATGCGGCCATCAAATGTGGTGTCGAGCTCAGCGAGATCAGCCGTTATTTCGATACCGTTTCGGTGTGTCTCTCGAAAGGGCTTGGTGCGCCGGTCGGCTCGGTGTT